>NZ_JBIUHC010000009.1:0-131316 GCF_044627735.1 Cupriavidus sp. CuC1
AGCCTCGCAAATTTCATTGGTATCCAGTCCGGCTTAGGCAAGCCCGAGATCACCCTCGATCTGCGTCACCTGGATGCGTCCACCACACTCGTTGCCATCTCTGGCCCCAATGGCGCCGGCAAAACCACCATCATGGACAACCTTCACCCGTTCCGGGTGATGCCCTACCACGCCACCACCCCCACACCCAACGGCTTCTCATACTGGGATCACGTTGCCGGCGCACAGGCCGCGAAGATGCTCGAATGGGAGCACGATGGCCAGGTCTTCCGCACCGACCTGGTGTTTCGCCAATCCGGCAAGACGAAGAAGCAGGACGCCTACCTGACCGTCCGCCAAGGCGAGCAGTGGGTCCCGGTCAGCCTGCCCAACGGCACGGTATCGGACGGGAAGACGGACACCTACGATGCCTGTGTTGAGCATCTGCTCGGCAAGCCCGAAGTGTTCTTCACCGCCCACTTCTCCGCGCAATCCCGCACTTCCCTGTCGGCGATGAGCGCCGGCGACGTCAAGTCGCTGCTGTCCTCGATCCTCGGGCACGATCAGATTCGGGAGCAAGGGGCCAAGGCAAGTACCGTCGGCAAACTGCTGAACCAGGAACTCGACGGTATGCGTGACGACCTGCGGCAGGCAATGGAAGCCGAGGTCCGCGCCCGCGAAATTGGCAGCCAGGTCACCCAGGCCGCCGAGCAACTCACCTCGGCCACCGCCAACGTCGACGCCGCGCAGGCTGACGTCACGAAAGCCAGCGCCACGCTGGCTGCCACGCAAGCGCAACTCGATGGACAGGCTTCGATCCGTCAGCAACGTGCACAGCTCGAGCAACAGCAACAGGTCGCCGTCCGGGAGGCAGCACAGCAGCAAGCCGGCATCGACGCCGAGGTAGCGGCGCGCAAGCGCGAGCTCCAGGATGCCCGGACGCAGGGCCAAGGCCAACTCGTCAGCCTTGCCACCGAGGCCCAGCGACTGCGCAATGATCAGAGCACGCGCCAAGCCATCCTGGCTCAGGAGCCCGCGATCCAGCAGGCGGAAGGTGTCACCGCACAGGCGAAGACCAAGCTGCAGGCGCTCAGCCAGCAACGCGAGGCACTCAACGGGCCTATTGCCACCCTGGCACAGCGCCGCAAGGAACTGACCGAGGTGTCGGCAGCGCACCAGAAGATGATCGCCGATGGCTCGGCCAAGAACCAGGCCGTGCAGTCCATGACGGTCAATGCCAAACTAGCCGATGACGTGCCATGCGCCGGCACTGCGCTGCAACCCAAGTGCCCGCTGCTGGCCAACGCGATGGCCGCCAGGACTGCCCTGCCGGGCGAGGTCGCCCAGCTAAAGGAGTTGCGTAAGTCATTCGAGGCCAGCAAGGCTCGCAGCGCTGCCCTCACCACCGCCATCGCAGAGCTGGAAAGCAAGGATGCGCAAGCCCGCCAACTGGATCAGCAAATCCGTGTGCTCAACGATCAACTACTGCAGTTGAGTCGCGTTGCCAATCAGCGCGACGCGCTGGCCGCCGCCAAGCAGGCCCTGCCGATCGCCACACAACGCCTGCAGGAGATTGCCGCGACCGAGGCGGAACTGAACCAGCGACTGGCCGGCCTGACCCAACGCATCGGAGCAGTCGATCAGGAAGCCGCGGCGAAGCGCAAGGCCACCGACGCGGCCCACGCCGAGAAGCTCGCGAGCCTAGCGCAGTTGCTGTCCAGCTTGCCACGCGTGATGGGCAGCGATGCCTTGCAACAGGCGCAGCATGCCGTCACCACGGCCGAGCAGATCCTGGCCAAAGCCAAGTGGACGCACGCGCAGGCGCAGAGCCAGCTCCATGGCTTGCAGCTGCAGTCCGCGGAAGCCACGGCGATCGCGGCACGCACGGCCTCGCTACAGTCACTGTGCACTGCGCTGTCGGACGAAGCGGCCTATTGGGCGCTGCTGGCGAAATGCCTGTCGAATGACGGTCTGATCGCCCTGTCGATCGATGACGCCGGCCCGGCCATCTCGGCGCTCTGCAACCGCCTGCTGGAGGACTGCTACGGGGGGCGCTTTGCGGTGCAGATGTCGACGCAGCGCATGACGCAAACCGGCACCGTGCGGGAGACCTTCGAGATCCATGTCACGGATGTCGAGCGTGGCGAGGTCAAGCCACTCGGCAGAATGAGCGGCGGCGAGAAGGTTTGGGTCAATGAATGCCTCGTGCGCGCGCTGGCGCTACACATGGCGCGTTGCACCGGCATGCACTTCCCGACTCTGTTCTCCGACGAGGTGGATGGCCCGCTTGATCCCGAACGCAAGCGGCAATTCATCGCCATGAAACGGGCAGTGCTGGCGGCCGGCGGCTACGAACGCGAGTTCTTCATCACGCAGACGCCGGAGCTGTCTGCCATGGCGGACGCCACCATCCACATGCAGTCGCTTTAACGGCGATGTTCACACAGGAGGGGCCGACAGGCCTCTCCTGTTTTTCACCAGCGGTTCGCTTGGCGACCGCCCTCTCCTGCCATGAAACAGAAACGGGCTTTCCCGGCGCCGCCCACACGCGCCGCGGGGAAAGGCACCGTGCCTCCGTCCTTTTAACGCCCAGTCATGGGCAGGAACGGAGAGCAACATGACAGAGCAACTGCTGGACCTGTTCGGTGAACGGGTCGCAGCGATACCGGATCGCGCGCCCAAGATTCAGGGAAGCCAAGCCGACATGATATCGATCGAGGCGCTGTCGCCTCATACGCTCAGCTGGGTCGGGGCATGCATTGCCCGCGATCTGTGGGACGCCATGCGCGACGACCTGGTCGCCTACGACGTCACCAAGGCAGCCAAGACAACGAAAGCTGACGACTTCTTCGGCATGCCACCGCTTTGGCCGCAAAAGATCGCGATGTTTGACGTGCTGTGCTGGGCCTTCGACCTGTTCGATTGCCCACCCATCGCCCCGATCTCGGCGGTCTGCGGCGAACTCGACCTCGATGTTTGCCGTGTGCGCCGAACCCTAGCCAGAAACCTGCACCCCGAGTTGCGCGAGTTGTTCTGCCTCATTCGGATGACAGTGGACGAAGGCAAGGCGGCGGACGCCGCGCGCAAGCTCGATGACTACATCAATCTCGGAAACTGGAGAAACCAATAATGCAGACCAAGCAAATCAGCATGCCCGCGCGCCTGCTCTGGATCATCGTGTTCCTGATTTTGCTGCCGTACGCCCTGGTCGCTAGCAAACAGCGCTCCGAGAAGGCCATCGGCTGGATCGGAGACAAGTTCGGTGGCGAATGCGGTAATGAAGCACTGGAGGACGAGGAACTTGAAGAGGCGGCACCTGCACAGGCTGTCATAGGACCCAAAGCTCCGGTCTCACCGGCACTAGCACCTGTTGTGGTTAAGCCACCACGTCGCCCCCGCAGCATGAAGGAGATTGCCGCAGGTATGGCACCTGAACCGGCCTTCACCGCAACCGAAGGCATCGGCGCACGGTGCGTGCAGGTCAGGAAGATCGCGCGCAAGCGTGTCTTCTTCTACCAGTACGTCAACCATGTGCGCCGGGTGTTGCCCGACGAGGCTAGGCAGGAACGCCAGCCGCTTGGCATTCTGACCCGGGCCGAGTTCGAGGAAGCCGGCCTGCCCTTCGGCATCGACAGCGCGGTGAGGCTCACCAAACTGGCGCTCAAGAGCGATTCGCACACCACGCGACACGGGCCGAAGGCGAAGCTTGTGACGGTCCATCCGTTGCACGGCATGGACGTCAATGCGGCGCTGGCCGACGCCAGCGCAACGCGGGAGGTCCCACCCTGGGAAGACGCGGGCTACGGATTGGCGGAGCACCTGGACGCATCCGCACCGGAACCTCAGCCCGCGCCGATGCCGGCCAGGCCCAGCACCGCAACGGCGACCATCACGCCGATCGCGCGAAAGGCAAAGAAGCCGATCAAGGTTGGCGTCGGCCAGGTTCTCGACATGGGCGAACGCCTGTTCACGCCGGACGGCCGCAAGCCGTATCGCTCCTTCACGATCACGCTGGAGAAGCGCGATGGCAGCCGCAAGGCGTTCAGTGGCGAGCACCTTGCGGAGCTGGTCTCGGAGCGCCATGTGCGTGTCGGTGACACCGTGAAGATCAGCATGCTCGGCCGCGTGGCCGTGCAGGTCCCGCATCCCGAGCAAGATGGGAAATGGATCGATACCCATCGCAACGAGTTCGAGATCCGTCATGTCCGTGCTGCTGCAGCTTGACCCCATCCATATCAGCATAGGAGAGCATTCGTGGGGATCCATCAACAAGGTGATTCTGCGCAGATCCGGGAACCCGCTATATGCCCAGCGGCGATGCCGTGACCAACATCCGCCTGGCGACCACGGATCGCTACAAGGACAAGTCCAGCGGCGAGATGAAGGAGTCCACCAAGTGGCACCGCATCGCGTTCTTCGGCAGGCTGACCGAGATAGCCGGCCAGTACCTCAAGAAGGGTTCGCAGGTCTACATCGAAGGGCGCATCCGCACCCGGAAAAAGACCGACCAGTCGGGCGCGGAAAAGTACAGCACCGAGATCGTGGCCGAGCATATGCAGATGCTGGGCAATCGCTCGACAGCTGCATCGCACGGTAGCGACGGTGACGGCAATCAGGCCCAGCGTGACCCGGCATGCTCCGCTGGCGGCAGGCCCGCTTCGTCCAGCAATCGCGGTAGCCGCGCGGCCCTGCCACCACCGCCAGCCAGGCAGCCGTCTTCTGGCTACCCCGGTGGTGGCGCGCCGCGTAGCGGCGGCTTCGAGGACATGGACCGCGACATTGCGTTTCGGGCCTTGACGGCACTCGACGACATTCCGTTCCGACGGTAAGGCACAGCGCGGAAGGTCCATCGTGGCCTTCCCGCTGTTTCTTCAACTCGCCCCCCTTCGGGGGCTTTCCCCACGCGCAACCGCGCGTCCGGAAAGCCTCTGCATCTCAGCAGTGGTGTCTCCGTTTTTTGCATTGTCTTTCCAAGGCAGGAGAACACGATGAGCTTGAACTTTAAAGATATCGACTGGGTGAAGGTCCTGACTCGCGCCCAGCTCGACGTGAAATACCTCTCGAAGCGTCAAGGTCCCTGCCCGCTCTGTGGGGGCAAGACCCGCTTTCGTTTCGACAACAAGGATGATGCCGGCACCTATTATTGCAACCACTGTGGCGCCGGCAATGGCTACACCCTCCTGCGCGCCTTCACCGGCATGAGCGATCACGAAGCGCTTGAGTTCCTGCAGGGAGAAACTAGCTGCCGGCCAGTTGGGCGGCCAGCCCCCCGCCGCGACGGGCGCAGCCTAGAGGCAAAGGCGGAAGCCGAGGCCAGGAAGAAGCGCGCGAAGCTGAACGCGGCCTGGGCGGGCTCGGTCCCCATCACGGGGACTTCGCCGGTGTGGGCCTACCTCCGCCGGCGGGTGCCCGGCCTGCAGCTCGCGTGGCTCTCGCCCGATCTTCGGTATCACCCGGCATTGGCCTTTTGGGATACCGACGATGAAGGCAAACCGGTGAATCGCGGCGGCTGGCCGGTCATGCTGGCCAGGGCAAGACGCGCAGATGGGACACCCGTCACGCTCCACCGCACCTACCTGAGCAAAGATGGCTACAAGGCGCCCTTCGCCGATGTGAAAAAGCAGATGGCGAGCCCCCAAAAGCTCGCCGGCGCCGCCATCCGCCTGAATTGCCCCACCACTCGAAGCCGCAAGGTCATCGTCTGCGAGGGTATCGAAACCGGCCTGGCCCTGGTGGCCGCCACTGGCAATCGCATTGAGGTGTGGTGCCTGTTGAACGCCGGCAACCTGGCCTCCGCCGACATCCCGCGGGATCGCTTCGACCAGGTGATTGTCTGCGCCGACCGGGATCCCCTCGATCCGAAACACGGCTGGCGACCTGGCGAACACTATGCCGAGATGCTGAAGACTCGATTGGTCATCGAAGGCTTCGGCGTGCGCCTGTGCGTGCCGAAGAATGAAGGCGAGGACTATTCCGATCTTTGGCTCAGGGCTGCGCATCTGCAACTGGCGGCCTAGACTTGGACGACACCACCCAACAAGGAGTTGGCAATGCAATCGGTCTCTGAACTGTTAATGCGTGCGGCCGAGGAGGCACATCGGTCGGTCTGCGAGAACGCCATCGCGGCTGCGCACTACTGCGAGCCCGTCGGCCCAGGATTGCCAGCCGCTCCCCTGCTCCGTTGCGTCTCCCATCATCGGTAGGGCGGGGCCAGCCGCCCTGCGGGTGCGGCTCATGTGGGTGGATATTCGAGAGCGGGTGTTGGAAATTTTCCCACCGGAACCCGGATTGCCTGCTGACGCGGCCGATTATTTGAGTGCCGTGGAGGATGTCTACAAGACGGACGCATACCACTCATTGTCAATCGAAGGCTACCAGGTCTCCGAAGCGCTGATCACCAAAGTTGCGAACGGTGATTGGCACCCCGAGGAATCCCAGTCCGACAAGGACGCGAAGAACGCGATGGCGGCGCGAGGCTATTGGCTCGCGCACATCGAAGTGAAGAGACCCATCGAAAAGATCCTGACCGGCGCAAATGCTGGCCAAGCATATCAGGCCGACCATGCACAATGGTACCGTCAGCTATTCGCTCCAAGCGTCGATGCCGGGATTCCGACCCCAGCAGATCTCGCCGGCTACCGCGGGCACCAGGTGTATATCAGAAACGCGAAGCACGTCCTCCCGCCCAAAGAAGCCGTGCGGCAGATGATGCCTGAGCTGATGAAGCAGCTTCGGGCCGAACCGAGCGCGGCTGTCCGTGCGGTGCTCGATCACTTCATTTTCGTGTTCATCCATCCCTATATGGATGGCAACGGGCGCCTGGGCCGATTCTTGATGAACGCGATGCTCGGATCGGGCGGCTACCCCTGGACGATCATCCAACTTCCGCGCCGCGCGGAATACATGGCAGCGCTCAATGCCGCCAGCTTCGACGGCGACATACGGCCATTTGCTGAGTTCGTCCGCTCTTCCATGGAGAACCCTCCAACTTCTATCTAAGCTTAGCCAATACTGCTTAATTGAGAGAAGTGCAGATCCTCCCCGAAGAAAAAGCCCGCAAATGCGGGCTCTTTCTCGATCAGTATCCCTCCGCTCAATAGGCACAGCCTGTCGTAAAAGTCCCAACGAGCTGACTGCCGAGCGCACCCGTATCGTTGCCGCTGTACCTCGCGGCCGACGATTTTGCTGATGTCTGGGCGTACCACTGGTCAATCGCCGCGAAGTATGTGCCTTGGATGGGCGGCGACACATAGCCTATCATATTGACAAGGAAAGTTTTCGAGGTGTACAGCGCCCAAAGCAGGCCGCCCGGGCGAGCGGGGACTTCGTTCCCGGCAGATGAGAATCATCCTGAGTATCGACGGTGAGACTGACAAACCAGCGGTTGGCCACATGGGAGACCGTGGCCGACATGATCTTGCCAGCGAAGCGCAACGTCTCGCGCATCGCATCCGTCAGCAGAACCCATGTTGACCTGGGAATACTGCTCCGGCAGGTCATTGGCATTGGGGGCGTCGGATGCTATGGCTTCACGGCTTGATGTCAGAACTGATACCCACGGTCCCGCCAGTACTGCCAATCAGCAATGGCCTGCTGCGTCATCTCGTCGCTCGCCAGTGGCAGGAGTTGCGCTAGTGGTACAGCAAGCTTGCGCTTGTCCCATCGTATCCACACGAAGACTTCAGACTCGCACACGTCCTCCGGCGCCATTGCGATCACCTGAACCCGGTCGCCGGGGGTGAGCGGCGAGGTTGGCGCTCTCTTGCGAACCTCAGCTTCAAACGGGACGGTGAGTTGTTCCTCGAGGTAGTAATACCATGCCATCGCCCGCTCCTCTGAACTGTAAGCGTCGACGACTATCTCCATCGTGATTCGGTGTTCCCGATCTGGATCGGACTTGGGTCTAGGCATTTTTATTGTGCAAATGGCGAAGCATACTCAGAGATCGACGACCTTGCGCAGTAGCGCGAAGGAGACACGCCAGTGACCTTCGTTCGGGTCACACTGAATGGAGGCGGTCTTCTGGTTGAGGCGCACGATGGTGCCGATGCGTTCGCGCAGGTGCTGGTCGGTGAAGCTGACGGTATCGCCGACGAGGAAGTCCGCACGCTGCGCCCGTGGTAGCGGTGAAGCGTGCAGCTTCTCAAGTCCGATGTCCCGCGGGTTCCGAAACGCCGAACTGATCTTGTCGCACTCCGCGGCAGGGACGCCAAACGCCTCGAAATAGACCCTCCACTCCCGGACGACAGCGGACACTTTCTCGATGATGTCGATCGCCTGGTCGCTTCTGAGTCCAAAGCGGCCAGCGCCAGAGAGCGCATTGTCGAGAGTGGCTAGGCGGCCGGCGCCCGGGCCAATCCCAAGAACGAGATATCGCTCGGTACCGATCTGAGGCTTCGGCACGACGTCATACAGATCGCTCAGCCGCCAGCCATTATTCGTGCCGTCCCAGACAAAGGCGTGATTGCGGAGATGATCATCATCATTGCTGACTAGGATGTTGAAGACCATGCGCCGGAACAACTCCTCCTTGTCTGTGGCCACGTGGCCACTGGCACCGAGATTGTTGATCACCTCCGCCAGGTGCGCATACTCGGCGGAGGCGCCGGCGTCGTTTTCAGACATCTTTAGCATCGTCAGAGCGCTGACGACATGCCGGCGGGCAAACTGCCCCTCCCCCAACGGGACGCGGTCAAATCGTTCGATCAGCATGATCTCGCGACCGTCAGCCAGAGTCACCGACTGCATAGCGGGAACCCGCATCCCGCACTGACGCGCGAGCTCTAGCGTTGCTCGCTCTACAACCGGGATATTGAAACCGTCGCGTACCGCAGGGAACTTGGCAACCCATTGCCGTCCGTTGTCGAGAATGACGGCCTTAGGACGAGCACCACCGAACGTCGCGCCGACCATGAAAAGCAGTTCAAGGTTCGCCGGCACTGGCCGCCCCTCCTGGATCAGATCCGCCGCAGCCAGGAGGTAGCTGAGCTCCTTTGCATCCGGCAGTACGCCCTTCTCTTCCTTGTCGGTTGGGCTCGCGCGGAAGTCCAGCGCGCCCGTCCGATGCGGTCCCGCATGCATCAAGTAGACAGTCTCAGAGAGACTATTCGGTTGCGCCCTCAGCTTGTTCTCGATCACCCTCCGCCCCCAAGAATCCGGCGCCGCATCCCGAATGGCGCCAAACAGGGGCAAACCCGCTACCGGCTCAAACTGCCGGCCTGGCTGTGCCTGCGCTTCCGACAGCGGCAACGCCGCTGGATCAACGCTCACGGCGTTCGGTCGCTGCGCATACTTGGTGCCATAGACGAAGGTCGAGCCCACGAGTCGCGATCCTTCTTCCAGGAGGGTCAGCCCGCCGGCGGGCACCGCTTCGGACTGCCCCTCAAGATGGATGAAGACCGTCCTGGTCCATGGCTTAATAGTCATGCTGGTCCTTGGTCGGTTTGCGTGCGCGGCGACGAGCATCAGCCTTCCGGTTGACCTCGCCGATGACATCATTGTGCGGGTTCGAGGCGGGGTCTAGCAGGCCCAGGATGCCCGCGCGTTCCATCGCCTGAAGCCATGCCAGGAAGTTCACAGAGACGTCGCCCCGCTCGATGCGCACGAGGGTGCTTGGGCTCATGTTCGCCCGCTCGGAGAAGTCCTGACGTGTGATGTTCCGCGCAAGGCGCGCCGACGCGATTGCGCTGCCGAGGGCACTGGCTTTGTCCTTCAACAGATCTGAAGCGAAGGCTTTGTTGTCGCGTTTCATGTCTATCCTGACAAATTGGACAAGATATTTTGTCAGTATAGATTATTCATACCAGGATTCCGAGTGATTCCGAGTAGGCGTCACTAGTCATATCTGATATGTTATGTGGCCCTATTAGTCCGCTCTGACTAGCGACAAGTTGTATTAGCAGCAGGTGAGCCATTTTGTGAGGCTTAAGCAGCACTTTATGGGCAAGCGCCATGGCTGTGCATTAATGCAACACATCCTAGGAGGTGGGCTTGTGTCAAGTGTCAGGACGAGAACACGGCCCCGAGGGCATCACGCGCGAAACCCTAGAGGTGCTGGCCGACCAAATCGGCTTTAGCGAGACCGCGGAAGTTCATCGAGCGCTGTCTCGCCATGCGAAACAGTTCCATCCCTCTTGCTGGTATAGCGCTTGCTCAAGCACTAAAGCTGAATTGGTGAACCGCGGGTGAGGACAGAAAGGTCCAGCGTTCCGCCTGGCCAGCGCCGCCTGCTGATTCGCTGAATTCTCCGTATCTGGCTTCTGGTGGCCAACGAGGGAGTAGGTTCGGCGCGGCGGGGAGCAGGTGTCCTTGTGATAGCGGAATCCCCGTATCTTGGCATGCCCCCCAGTTCGGCCCACACGTATTCAGTTCGCCCGCCTGCCGCCGCTGCACCTGCTCGGCGGCGTCGAGCCGCCTCGCCAGCACCACAGCCTGCGCCTCCCGCCGCGCGTGTCACCCGTTTGTCTTCGCCCCGCGGCGTTCACCCATGGCATAGCACAACCGATCTGTGCAAACCTCAGGCTGTCATCCCATAGCCCAACGCGCGAATATGTGTCCGGAATTTTTCTTCATCCTCGAGCCGCACGACCACATGCCTATCACCGGCGCGCAGGCATAGACGGGCGGTCTCCTTGCGCGTGGCCAGCATGGCTGCCATTTGCGCGTCATTGCAATCGATCAGCAGCGTGGTCCCCGCGACTTTCAGCGCCTTGCCCTGTTTGCCGGCGCTCTTGATGAAGGATTCCACCGTGTCTGGCAGCGGCTGGTCGTCCCGGGCCTGCAGGAATTCGCGAAGTTCGGCGATGTCATGCCCCCTCTCGACCGCTACGATGGCCTTCTGAAGGTCGAGCCGCCAGAGTCTGTCCGTCTCTTCGGTCGCCCACATGTCTAGAACCAGAGCTTCTTCCGCCGACAGACCGCCCCCGATGGCCTTGACCTGCATGCCGGGCATGACAGATAGCCTTACGCTGGACCGAACCGGCGCCGGCGTGTAGTGGCCGCTGGCGCCAAGGCAATAGGCGCCCAACGAGGTCACGCGAAAATAGGCAAGCCCATCGTAGCGGCTGAGGAACTGGAGTTCATCCGTTCCCCACATATCGCGAAAATTAGGCCGAGCCCCCGCCGGTTCGGTGTAGGCGACGTCGATGATGCCAAGTGGCGCCGCATACTCGAACAGGAAGCAGAGCATGTAGCGCAACTGCAGGATGTCCCAGTCATGGTAACCGCTGTGCCCCAGGCTGCCGTAATCCGGCTCGCAGATGTAAAGACGCCAAGGGTCGCGGGCCACGTCGAAAGTACGCCCGGTTGCCACCATGAAGCGGGAAAACACGTCGACGCCAATCCACTCCCCGGCCGGACAATGCTGCAGCAATTCGGCGATCGCCGCGCGGCGCGGCGCCACTGCAGCCATCGCACCGCCCTTGGCCTTTTGCCCCTTGATGACATCTATACGACTGAATTCATCCAGCAGCGTCGCCTTCAGCCATTTCCGCCAGATTGTGCCAAGCACGTCAGCCGTTGGCGCCACCAGGGCTTTCAGTCCAGCCTTGCTCAGCACCAGCTTGCTGCCGTTGCGTTGTACAAGCCCAGCTGCCTGAAGCAGCATCGGCCAAGAGAATGCCTTGATCGGCCCAATCTCCTGATCGGTGAGATTCGGCGCGTGCTCGGCGTAGTAGTCGCTGCCGGACAGTTGCCCGCACAACAAACGCAGCGTCGCCGTGCCCGGCAGCGATGTCTTCTCGCTGACCTGAACCTTTCCCTGATCCACCAGGCGCAGCAGCACTGGTAGATCCGCCAGGGCATCGCGCTCGCAAAGCCGCACCGTCAACGGGCTTTCACCGTACATTTCGGGAAGCGTATCGGTCGTGTCCAGCCGGACAGGCTCGGGCGCCGGCACGAATGCCATGAGCCGCTCCTTCAAATCGGCAGGCACGTAGTGCCACCCGTTCTGATAGTACAGAAACAGGCGCAAGGCCGTGGGCGGCCCGTACTGTTCATGTCGGCGCCGCTCGTCCGGGACCGAAAAGTTCGGCAAACGCCCGTACTTCGCTCGGAACCGCATGGCGTTAAAGCAGCCATCCTCCGTATACGTGGCTTCTGCCACCGCCAGACGTTGAGTCTCGTCCAGCCCTTCCCACAGCGCGCGCAGCCCGTCGCCGGCAAGGTTCCGCAGGATCTCTTCAACCAGCCCACTCTTCTTTCCGATGCGTGAAGCATCCGGAAGCCAGCGCATCAGCGATTTCAGATCGTCTACGGTCAGATTGTTCAGCGCTTCAGTGAGGGAAATCATGGGCATACGTAATGAGGGCAATTCTTCAGGCCGCTTCCGGCCTCCTGGCAAAGGCCAGGAATCAGCAGACGTGATGATAGTGCATACAATCGGGTATCGGGCTTCTGCAGCGGATATTTCCTCGCAATGAATACTCCCGCCGCTAAAGCCTTCGGCTTGTAGCGGGGGTTTCCGGGTTCGGCGACTCATGCACCGTGCGGCTGCCCGCCCGGTGTCTTACTTGAGTCCCCAGCGTAGGGGTCCCTTCGGACCCCGGTTCGGAGCATCCCGCCCCTACCTTGTTTCTGAGGCGCATCGTCTTCTTCTTGCCCTTGGCCGAGAACTTTTCCGACCGGATCAGTGTCACGCCGCGATCGCGAACGACCAGGCTAGCATTGTGATCGGCGTTGGACCGGAAGTCGCAGCATTGGCAGGCAAACACGGCTTGCGATGGCCGGTTGTCCGGGTGGGTGTGGCCGCACCGGCTACACTCCTGCGAACTGTGATGCGGCGGCACGGTGACGACGAGCTTGTTTCGTCGCAGCGCCTTCTATTGTGCGAGCGTGAGCGTCCTGCCCCAGGCGCTCGCCAGAATCTTGCTGTTGAGTCCCGCCTTGGCGCGAGCCTGGTTCTTGAGCCACTTGCCCGACTCGTCCCGCTTGGCCTTTGGCCGTGCGCTCATCGCTTTGACGCGCAGATTTTCGAACACCACCAGCCGCGTTTCCTCGCCTGTTACCAGGCGGTAACTGGTCTGATGCGCGAAGTCCTGCCGCACGTTCTTGGCATAGTGTTGGCACCGCGCGGCGCGGTACTTGGCCTTGCGCCATCCCGATGAGCCTTTGGTCCGGCGCGCCATCCGGCGCTGCCACCGCTGGCGGGCGCGCTCCTTCTTTTCCATCCGTTGCTGCTGGGCGCGGCTCAGGGCGGCTGTCTGCCCGGTGCTAGCGTACACGGGCACCGTAATGCCACGATCCACGCCTACCGCCGCGGCGCGCAGATCGGCTTCGGACCAGGTCGCCAGCTCCGCTGCGATCTCTTCCAGCGTCACCGCCGGCAGCCCATCGTCGACGCTGAAGGCGACGTACCATCAACCGGCGTCGATCATCAGCGTGATGCTAGCCGGCATCGTGTGAGGCCGGTGAGCGGTGTAGGGGATGCCGCCCATCGGGAACTTGCCCTTGCCGACGTGCAGGCGATAGCGTGTCTCGCCGGTCGGCGTGTCGGCAATCGGTTGGAACGAGAACAGCTCGCTCGTGAGCCAGACCGATTGTGGGCCGCTCCTGCGCTGAATCGTTGGACGTCCACCCAGCTTCTGGAAGAACCGGCTGTATGCCTGCTTCCAGCGTACCGCGCCATTGCGCAGCACCTGTGATGGGACTTCGGACAGCCAGGGCGTTAGCTCCGCGTTCTTGTAACGCGCGTATTCCTGGTCAATCGGAGGATGTTGCCCCGCCAAGGCCAACGTCTTGCGCTGGAATGACCGGTAATATCGATCCTCACCAACTTTCGCGTTGTAGATGAAGCGCTGGCAACCAATCCAGCGCAGCAGAATGGCTTGCTGCGCTGGCGTGGGGTAACAGCGGAATCGGTAGCCGGTTTGCATGCGACAACTTTAACAGCAGAAAAGCCGCCCGCAACCATAGCTTGGCGCAAAGGCAGCCTCGCGGCTGCCGCCGACTTGACCCCCTACTGAGCCTACCGGCCCTAGGAGGGGAATGCGTCGGCAAAGGATTGTTCACCTCCATCTTCGCCTGCACCGCCGCATCCAGGTCCACGCCCAGCGCCGTCACGAGCTGTGTCAGGTGGATTGTGATATCCGCCAGCCCCTGCTCCAATGAGGTAAAGACGCGCCGCATCAGACCCGCACGCGAACGGAAACAGACTGTGACTGAGCCGTGCCAGCTGCAGGCCTTTCAGCCTTGCACCGTTGGGCAGCTACTCGCTCGTTACCTGGACGACTGATAGTCCGGAACGGCGGCCGGAGCATGGGGGGGCCTCTATGTGTTTCTACAAGGACTTGCCCGTTGAATGCGGAGGGCGCGGGCATGGCAGTGGTGACGTTTGATTCCGACGCGACAGCATCTTGTCCTCAGCATGTGGGCCACCTTCTAGTGTAGCGTTCTGTTCTTGGTGGAACTTATGTGAGATTATTGCTCTACTGCGACACAGCGTGGAGAGAGCGAGTGCGAGTTGCCCCCGAGATCCTGTTGACAGACGAGGAGAGAACCAAGTTGACGAGGCTGGTTCGGTCCAAGCTCACGAGCGTGAGGCTGGCGCAGCGCGCACGCATCGTGCTACTGGCCGCCAACGGCATGCAGAACAAGGACATCGCCGAGCAGTTAGGAATCGGACGCGTGCAGGTCGCGCGTTGGCGTGAGCGTTATGCGCAATCGGGGCTGACCGGTATCGAACGCGACTTGCCACGCGGCGCGCCGCCGTTGAAGGTGGACACGGCGCGGCTGGTGGAGCTGACCACTCAAGGCAAGCCCGTGGCGACCACGCACTGGAGCACCCGCAAGATGGCCGCCGAGTTGGGCGTGAGCGCCAGCACCGTCATGCGCCATTGGCACGCCCACGGGTTGAAGCCGCACATCGTGCGCGGCTTCAAGGTGTCGCGCGATCCGAAGTTCGTCGAGAAGCTTGAAGATATCGTTGGCCTGTACATGTCGCCACCCGAGCACGCGCTGGTGCTGTGCTGCGATGAGGAGAGTCAGGTGCAGGCGCTGCATCGCACACAGCCCGGGCTGCCGCTGAAGAAGGGGCGCGCGGCCACCATGACGGACGATTACAAGCGCAACGGCACGACCACGCTGTTTGCCGCGCTCAACGTGCTCGATGGCCAGGTCATCGCCCAGTGCCAGCAGCGCCACCGTCATAGCGAGTGGTTGAAATTCCTGCGCAAGATCGACCGCGAGACGCCCAAGGACAAAACGCTGCATCTGATCGCCGACAACTACGCCACGCACAAGCATCCTGCGGTGCAGGACTGGCTGGCCAAGCATCCGCGATTCAACATGCACTTCACGCCCGCCTCGGCATCATGGCTGAACATGGTCGAGCGGTTCTTTCGCGACATCACAACCGAGCGACTTCGCCGCGGCGTATTCACCAGCGTGCCGGAACTGGTCGACGCCATCAACGAGTACATCGCTTACCACAACACCAACCCCAAGCCGTTCATCTGGACCAAGAGCGCTCGCGACATCCTACAGAAGGTCATTCGCGCCAACCGCCGCTTAAGTTCCAAACAGAATGGAACACTACACTAGGCTTCGGTCCAATCCTCGATCGCCAGCGGGACCGGCGCACGCGAGAAGGCGCGATCGCGCGTCACCAGGGTCACCGTGCCATGCGCGGGAATAGCCGAAAGCGCCTGGGCGTGGGCGGCAATCATCATGTCCATCGGCGCGAGCGGCATCCCGGCCGCCTCGCAAGCGGCGCGCAGATCGCCATAGACTTCGGCCACCGCGCTGGTCCACGGCAGAACCGTCACGCGCGCAAGGAACTCGCGCACCCGTGTGGCCAGGCCCGTCGGGTGCCCGCGCTTGGCGACACCGTAGAGCAACTCGGCCTGCGTGACCACCGACACCGCCACGCTGTGCATGGGTACCGCCACCAGGCGCTCGCGCACGCGCGGCAGATCGCCCTTGATGATGTGGCTCACGATATTGGTGTCGAGCATATAGGTCTTCATACGTCGTCGCCATCTCCGAACGGGTCGCGGCCCGACTCGCCCTGGTTGCGATCGGCCTCGTCCAGGAAATCAGTCGGAACCTCGGTCGTCGCATCAAGCGCAAAGAAGCCCGCCCACGAGTCGGGCCGGCGCGACAGGATAACGTCGCCAGTAGTGGGATCGCGTCGGATGTATACCTCTTTTTCCGTGAACCGGAAGGCCTGCGGCAAACGCACGGCCTGACTGCGGCCACTGGTAAAAATCTTGGCAGTGTAAGGCATAATGCACTCCTGCAGCTGATATATATCAAAGGATATACCAACAGCCGATCATCGTCCAACAGTTGCACCCGAAACCGACACCCGCGAGCGCCTGCCCGGCCCTACCGTGCCGCACCGTCCTTGTGTGGCCTGGCCTGACGGGATGCGAAGGTTGGGTCTAATCTGGGGTGGCGGGCGACCCCTTACCCTGCCCCCCACATCGCCAGCATCGCCGCCATGCGTCGCGCCGCCTCGGTGGTCACGTAGCGCGTGGTGATGTCCAGCGCGGCGTGGCCGGCATTCTTCTGCACCATCTCGAGCGGCGCCCCGGCCGAGCCGCGCCGCGCGGATCGGCGAGGCACAGCGTGTCGGCGCAGGCAGTGAGGAACTCCTTGATCTGCTTGGCGAGCGTGATGGTGCTGATGCCAGCGGCGGCATCGACAGGGTTGGCGGCGCGCGCGCCAGCCCACGGGACCCGCTCTACCAGGTCCGTGGCGTGGCCGAGCAGCGCCGCGCCGCCCGGGACCCAGTTGGCGCCGGGGTCGGCCGGATGGCCGCGCGTCGCCAGATTGGCCCCCAGCCGCGCGATCACCGCCGGGGGCACCGGCCGCGTGACGCGCGTTGGCGCGCAGCGTGGCCAGCTCGCCGGTAGCGGCTTCGTTCGCTGTCTGCCAGATCGTCCTGAACGCCTCGGCGGCGAGTGCCTGAGCGCCTCGGTCAGGTTTCGAGTGGTCGATGGTGACGCGCGTGCGCCCGCGCAGTTCCTGCTCGGCCACCACTAGCGCGACCCGCACCTGGTCGCGCAGCGCGGTCACATCGGCGGCGAGAGTGGCTTGCAGCGAGGCGTCGGAAACGTTTGTAGCTGCAGGTGGTCCATGCTCGCCAAGTCTTCGCCGAGTATGTCTCCCAGCAACTGCCAGAACCGATTGATACTTTGACTAACTTGACACCGCCTATTCGCAGCCGAGACGCTACAGACTCTCCTGGTCGACAAATCGACCCAGTCTGCGTAGTGCTGGCAGCAGCACTTCATCCGCATAACAGCAGCCGGTCTGGCCCGGATCGGTCTGGCCTGACTTCCTTGCTTCATCCGGCGCGTGGGACTCCTCTGCGAGCAGGCGTGCAAGCAGCGCCTCGTAGCCAGCCTTCCACGCGTGCGCGCCTGGGAATACCACGCGCAACTCCTTGAGAATATCCATCCCGGCAAAATCCAAGTCGCCCCAGAAATGGACAGGGCGCGTGACGTCGGGGCCATGCAGCCATGCGAGAAAACGGCTCCCCAACGCTGCATTCCGCTCAATCATACCCGGGGCAAAATAAACCGAGCTGCCACCCGGCTGGCGCAGCCGCCTCGCGCTCGCCTTGTACCCGGATGCGTATATCAGGATAAAACCTTCGGCTGCGCTCAGCCTCCCCGCCGCCATCGATTCGAACGTTGCGGCATTTTCCACAAACAGGATCGGGGCGACAGGATCAACCGTCCTGGCGGCCACCAGCAGTTGTACCGGTTTGTCCGGAAACGGGCAAACATCTGCGCCAAGCAACAGGGCAATGGTTTCCTGCTGGCCATTGAGAATTTTTGACAAGCCCCAGAACTGCCGGCTTGCCACCTCATGGAGCATGAGGTTCTCGGCGGCAAGCGCCGGGATGCCTGCGAGGCGCTCCAGCACCTGCTCCGGTGAACGCGGCAGGATGAGGATCGGACGGGACAGCAGCCGCTCGCACAGCGCCGTGTTGCCGAAGCGCGCCAGCACAGCCTGCCGCCACTCCGCCATCCAGGCGACCACGGCACCGGGCTGGCGCCCCGTCTCGTCGCGAAGAAACGCTTCCGCTTGCGCGGCAATGACGAGCTTCGGCGAGCGTTCCCAGATATCAAGATCCCGCTGGCCGCGACGCTGGTCGAGCACCAGCGCCAACCCGGGCTGCGCCTGCAACGCTTCCAGGGAGCGCCACACGAACATGCGTTCGCCGTGGATGGCAATCGCGAAAAACTCCGGCCACGTCCCGGCACTCAGCGGGAAGTTGATATCGCGGCGTCTATCAGCAAACGGCTTCGCCTCGATGCGGTCCACCAGCGCATTCAGCAACGCGGTGAGGGCCGCCGGCCGGCACCCCGGGATGCCGTCGGCGCTCATGTTCCCGTCTCCGAGACCAACTGCCTGCGTGCCTCCTGCAAGTCGAACTGCCGTGCCGCTTCACGCCGCACCGCCTCCCGGCGCTCAGTCCAGAGCGCATGCAGCCGGTCTGCCTTCAAGAGGGAGCTGTCCACCTCGGTAATCTTATCGAGTTCCCCGGCCAGACCCTCCACCTTCATCAGGGAAAAGCGATGCTCGAAGCTGAACAACTCCAGCAGCGGGCCAGACGCGCGGGAAGGCATGGCAACCACCAGTTGCAGGTCAAGGTTCTCATTGAGATAGCGCATCACGGCCGCGGTGCGGCCCTCGTCCATCTTGTCGAAGGCCTCGTCGATCATCATGAGCTTCAGGCTCGGCGTCTTCTCGAACTGGCGGAATGCCTGGGCCAGCACGGCGGCCCGCACAAGATAGGCCGGCGTCATCAGTTCGCCTCCCGAGAACGTCGCCATTCTCGCCAGGGACGCCTCGCGTCCATCTTCCGAATACTTGCGGATGTCGTACTGGCGATAGTTGCGGTAGTCCGCTATGTCCTTCAGCCGCCGCAACGCGTGGTCGCGGTTAGTGTCGAGCAATAGCAGCTTGATGTCGTCCAGCGCCACGACGCTGTCGGCGGACAGCACGCCTTCGGCTGCCGAGAACAGATCTACCGGTGTTTGCGTCTCGGCCAGCCGGTTCAGTTCCTGGAACAGGTCGAAGTACTTCTTGTACTCCTTGACCATCTGGCCGTATTCGATCTCGAAGCGGTCTTCGCCGAATGCCAGGCGCTTGAGCTTATCATTGAGCCGCTTGAGCGGATCGATGCCCTGCTCCACCGCGGTGCGCACGGCCAGCGCGAAGTGCGTACTGAACGTATTGTTGAAGCTCTTCTCGGCGCCCTGCAGCTCGCTGGTGTTGTTGAGAATGCGCACTTGGTCGAGCCGTTCGAGCATGGCCGAGATCTGCCGCCGGGCGGTGGGTACGCCGCCATAGGCTTGCCACTCGTACTCCCCCTGCGTCGACTGGCAAGGCTGAAAGTCGACCCGCTCATCGAACGAAGAAGACAAGAGATTGTGTGTCTCCAGCTTCCGCTCGAACGCCTCGCGCTCCTGGCGGTACAGGCCGGCTTGCTGGCGCCGCCGCCCATCGAAGGACGCGGTGGCCTGCTCCTTGGCCGCTTCCCTGGCGCGCAGGTCCAGGCGCACCGGATCGAAGTGCGGATTTAGCCGGATCAGTTCAGCCACGCGGGAGTTGACCTGTCTCACGCCGTCCTGGCACCCAACAAGCTTAGCCTCGGCGTCAGCGATGTTCGCTTCCAAGGCACGCGCCCGGCCTGCCGCTTCGCCCGCCGCGCGTGACGCGGTATTGGATAGGCGGTGGTGGCCGTCCAATAGCTGCTCCGCACGCACCACGCGGCGCTCCAGTACGATGAGGTCGGAGTCGTCCAGACTGGCGAGTTGCGCCGCGAGACTGCTCAGTCCGCGCTGCGTCTCACCCAGCTTGTCCAGCATCGGCGCGACGGGCACGAGCTTCAGGCCGAGCAGGCGCGCGCCCCAGGCGGTCAACTCCGCGGCGCTTGCGCGATGCGCGTCCCTTTCCCGCGTCTTTTCGTCGATCTCCCGGGCAAGCCTCACCACGCGCTTGCGCCGTGCCTCGGCACCGAAGGCCAGTTCGCCATCCTCCACCCATGACGAAAACATCTTGAACCCGCCGCTGGCCATGCCGTCCACCGTCAGAGCCTGTGGCGCGCCGCGCAGCGCCTGCGCATCCTCCACCTTGACATAACGGCCGTAGCTTGCGACCAGATAGGCACGCGCGGTCTCATCGGCAATCACCAGTTCCTGCAGCACGGCGTCGGGCGACAGCGCCTGGTTTTCCGCCCGCCGCTTGGCCAGTTCACCCTGCACCACGGAAGCCTCTCGTCCTTGCCTAGTCGCCGGCAGCTCGTGCCGCAGCGCCCGGATAGCGCGCGCCTCGTACTGCACGTCCACCAGGATCACGAAGCGGTTACCGCCCAGAAGCCCTTCAATGGCGTTCTGCCAACGCGAGCCCTCCCGCGGCTGGACGAGGTTGCACAGCACCCTGGGACGGGCACCCGGCATCTGGGCTTCGAGATATCGGACCGCGGCCTCCACATGCGCCGGCAAGTCAAAGTGGCCATCTTCCAGCCCTTGCCTGCGCCGCTCCAGGTCCTCGATTTCCCCTTGCAGGGCGGCAGCGCGATCCGATTCCCGCGCCTGCTCCTGTACCACCGCGCCATACAGGCCATCGGCGCCGTGTAAGCGCTGCGCAATGGGAGCCAGGACGGCATCCAGGCTGGCGAACCGGTCGCGCCGTAGGCGCGGCGGGTCGATCTGCGCACCAGTCAGCATCGCCGCCAGCTCGCGCGCGGCAGCCCGGCCGTCGGCGGCATCAATCGCTGCGGCATCCACAACCAGCCGCTCCACATGGAGTGCGTAGGCGGAGGCAGGCCCTGCAGGCCGTTTGGCCAGGGCGGCCAGTTCGTCCAGCACGCCGCGCAAGCCCGTCAGAGCGGCCAGGATATCCAGTGCGATACGGGATCGACCTTCGGTGGCTGCCGCTATCTCGCGGCTGAGCCGCTCACGATCCTGCGCAACCGGGTTGCCATTGAGCCGCCCCTTGGCAGCGCCGTGCAATTCCGTGGCGCGCTTAAGCGCCTGTGCATGCCGGTCGGCAAGCGCCTGCTGCTTCTCGACCTCCCCCAAGGCGATTTGCCGGGAGGCCTCCAGTCTTTGGATCTCCCCCTTGACATCCTGCTGCCGGCGCAGCGCTTCTCCCAGTTCGGCCTCCATGGCCTCTTCGAACGCGGCAAGGAACGCATCCGCGTGCGCCTTCAGCACTCCCAGCCGCTCCCGGCAAGCCAGCAACTCGGTGGCGATCTTCCGCAGGCGCTGCACGTTCTGCATGAGCGACGCGATATGCCCGATCTGGTCGGAGAAATCAGGCTCGGCCAGCACCTGCTCCCGGATCAGCTCGTCCACCGAGCCGACGGTCTTGCGGGCAATGGACTGGACGAAAGCCCGCGCCGCCGCTTCTGCCTCGCGCGGCCCGACCAGCGTCTTGCCGCCACCGCGAAACTCGGCATAGAGCTTGCACAGATAGTCTTCGATGCTGTTTTCGAACGGCAGGACGCGCGGATAGCGCTGGCGCAGCCGATGGTAGATATCCTCGACCCTCACCGCTGTAATCGAATTGCCCTTGCGCGACTCGATGAAATCCGCCTCGATCGCGCGGCTGCCCGGCAGCACAAAGTAGAGCTTGCGCGCCACTTCGACGCTGCGGCCTTGCTCGCGCGTACCGGACACGGCGGCTTCCACAGCCACCACGGCGCTGAATGGCTCGGAGGACTCCCCGACATCGGGTGCGAAAACAGCGACGACATAGGTGTGCGACCCATACGGCCGGACGCAGAGGTTGTCGCGCATGCCTACCGCGTAGGACGCCAGCGTCCGCCTCACCTTGCCGCCCGCGCGCAAAGCGCCGCTCTCGTCCTGCGCCGAGTTGAACACGTTGATGTGCTGCTTGCCGCCGGTCATGACCAGCTGGATCGCGTCCTGGAAAGAGGACTTCCCAACCCCGGTCGAACCCGACAGCAAGGTGGTGTCGCCAAAGGGGTATTCCCGAGACACCACGAAACCCCAGTTGACCAGGATGAGCTTCTCAAGCTTCATCGTCAGGCTCCGGCAACGTGACGGCCGATACGGGCGTCCGTGTTTCGGCCAGCAGGGCATCGATGGCGGAATCCGACACAAACTGCAGGATCGTTCCACGAATGGCGACCAATGCGTCAGCATCTTCCACCTCGGAATCCGCCCGGTAATCGATCAGGCGGGCCCGCTTCAGGTCCGCGAAGAGCTTCTCCCGCGCAGTCTTGGCCGGCAGTGAGCGGCGCGCCTGCGCAGTCAGCGTGGCATTCAGGTATTCCACGGTGACGAGCGCCTCGTTGCGCTCGTTGATCGAACCTTGCCGCAGGCTTTCGTTATACAGCAAGCGCAGCACCAGGCAGCATGCCACGAAATCTGCAGAAAGCTTTGCCCGCACGGCGTCCACCAAGACAGCATCGTCCTCGGCGGGCAGTCCCGGCACGCGCGCTCCCGGCGGGTAAAGCCGAAAATAACTCTGATGCCGCTCGTGCAGCAGTCGGAACCCGCCCACATCGAAGTACGCATTGAGCAGGCCCTCGATACGCACGGCGTCGTCGTAGAGCTGACGCTCGATGGCGCTGTCTTCCCGATGCAGGATCGAGAGCCCGAGCAGGCGGCCGAGAATCTGGCGGAACGCCTCCGGCCTGACGCCCTTTGCCTTCAGTTCCGCCTCCACCAGTTGCCCAATCGTAATTTCATCCATGGCCGATGTGCCGCCTCCTGATTGCATAGTCGGTGCCCGACATAATGGCATTGTCCAGCGGCTCGGCATCCAGCCGCTCCACCTCCAGTCCGTCATGGTCCCGTGCCGCCTCGATGGCCCGCAACAACGATAACGCCTGGATGGCATCGTCGACCGGCAACTCGGACAGGCGCAGCGCGCCCGTGCCACGCATGGAACCGAGCAGGTAATCCACGACATCGTGATGCGACAAGGAGAAGGCCCGCTCCTCCGCTTGCCGCACGAATTGACGCAAACGCTCTTCCCGCGTGATCTCCGGAACAATGCTCACGGCCTGCGCCCGGCTACGCTCGGCGGCCTTTCTTGGCTGCACCGCGGCGGGATCATACAGCGCCACGCTCACCGGTGCGAGCGCCGCTCCCTGCCGCTCCAGCCACGCGCCCTGCTCCCGCTCCGGGATCTCCCCCAGGCGGCGGATCAGGGTGGACAACGCCGCCCCGCTGCCCGATGCCCCCATGAACAGACTCTGCGACAACAAGACCACATGGCGACGGACATAGCTCTCCATGGCCCGGAACAATTCCGGCTGTTTCGTCCGGCAGGCCGCGGTCACCATCTCGTCGATCCGATCAAGCATCCATCGCAAGATCGCCCCTTCCGGCGCCGCCTGCGCGGCCCATGCCGCGTGGTTGGCCAGGTCATCGTCAATGGCCTGCATCTCGGCCGCGCTCAACTCATTAAGACGTTCGATCAACGCCCCGATGTCCAGTCGGTGGCGCTCGGCATTGTCATAGACCAGCCGGGGCGAGAACTCATCACGAAAACGCCGCTCGATGAACTCGATGAACCCATCCCAATTGCCCTGCACATGCGCATCGAGCAATATCTTGCGGGCCAGGTCGTAGAAGAGCTCGATGTCCTCGGAGAGGTCGGCGATGACCCGATCGGCATACTCGTAGGCGTCGAGCAGGTCCTCCACATCGCGGCGCTCGATAAAGGCACCCAGGGCATTCTTGCAGGAACGCATGTTGCGCTGGCGGGTTCGTTCGCGTGGGCGGTCGGCCAGCGTCAGCGCCTGAGCGAAGATCTTGCCGGCGCGGGTGAAGCGATAGGCGGTAACCAGTCGAACGCGATCCTCGGCGGTTTCGAGCCAGCCGTCCGCGACGAGGAGGCGCACGATGGCGCTTGCCAGCTTCTGGTCGTCGGCAAGGTCACCGGCGGCGAATCCGTCTTCGCCATCTTCCCCCGCCGAGTCGGCCGGCAGCGTGGCGGATTGCATGGTCTGAACAAACAGGTCACGCAAGTCCTCGCGCCCGAGGATGGAACGGTAGTCGGCGTGGGAACCATAAAGCCGCGCATAGAATGCGCGGATGCAGGCAGCAATCAGCCGGCGCCTCTTCAGCGTCAGCGGACGAAAAAACTGCGGGTAACCCGAATCCACCATGGCGGCCGATGTCCCATCATCCTTGATACTCTGGCGTCGCACCTGCGTACCATCGACGCAGCGACCAAAAACGTACAATATCACCCCTGGCTGCACTGCCCGGGAGCGTTCGCGCCTACTTATTCTTGCGAAAGAGATTGTGACAGAAGCTCGCGTCACGACTCCCGCTTCTGCTCGAAATTGCGCGCCGCATGCGTCGGACTCGACGATGGCAGGAGTTCGCGACTGCCCTCCTTCAGCGCCCGTGTCTACACGACAGCGAGCGCTTTTTTGGGCGGTGACGCGCGGATTGCAGCCGCGGTGCGCAGCTACCACACGGCGGATGGTGTCCCGATGGGACGCAAGCAATGGAAGGGACGGTTTCATGCTCAATGCCCCTGTATGCGCGGCTATTTTATATCCCCACTGGGGATAGTAAAGTGCTTCTCGCGTACCATGTCAGGATTTCCTGAATATACGCACGGCCCATATCTGGCAGGGTGCGAAAGTCAGAGGACTCGCTCGGCAAGAGCCACTTGTCGAGCGTCCGCCTGGATACGCTGATCCGAGCCGCGAACTCGTCGCGTGTCATGCCAAGCTGCGTCATTGCCTCGCGCAGCAAGTCTTGCTGAGGAGGTGGAGGAATTACCTTCTTTGTCGTCATCTAGCCCGTCAGTATCGGCCGTTCCCAGCGAAGCAGCGTTTGCCGGGCGACGCCAAGAACGCTGCGGCTTCTTGCCGACCTTGCGCTGAATCGTCGGCCGGCGGCCGAGCTTCTGGAAGAAGCGGTTATAGGCCTGCTTCCAGCGCACCGCGCCATTGCGCAGCACCTGCGATGGCACCTCAGAGAGCTAGGGCATCAGTTCCGCATCCTTGAGGCGCGCGTATTCCTGGTCGATCGGGGCATGCTGCCCCGCCAAGGACAGCGTCTTGCGCTGGAATGCTCGGTAATATCGATCATCACCGACCTTGGCGTTGAAGATGAAGCGCTGGCAGCCAATCCAGCGCAGCAAGACGGCCTGCTGCGCTGGCGAAGGGTAACAGCGGAATCGGTATCCGGTTTGCATGACATGACTTTAACAGCAGAACATCGGAGCGCAACTATGGAAATGGGCAATCAGTCGCATGCGCATGCTGTCTACAACCTGAAGCTGCATATCGTCTTTGTCACCATGTACCGCCGCAAGACGCTAGCGCCGGACCTGCTGGCCTACCTGGAGACGGCGTTCGCGCAGATTCTCGCGGCGTGGCGTTGCGAGCTTCTGGAGTTGGCGGCGAGCCGAACCATGTCCACCTGCTGCTCAGCAGCCATCCTGCTCTGGACATTTCCGTGCTGATTAACAACTTCAAGGCCGCGAGCGCACGCCGAGCACGTCTGCGGTTCGCTGAGCACCTCAGTCGATTCTATTCGAAGCCGCTCTTCTGGCATCGGGCCTATTTTGTCTCGTCCGTCGGGGGCGCGTCTTTGGAAACCGTGAAGGCCTACGTCGAGCGGCAGGGAACCACAGAGCATGCTCGACGCAAGGGTAAGGCAGCCTGACGGCTGCCGCCGACTTGACCCCCTCCTGAGCCTCTCGGCCCTAGGAGGGGGAATGCGTCGGCAAAACCTGTTCAAGCCCCGCAGCGAAGGCTGGGGCACCGGATTAGCCCAGCATTTGTTACTTGCTTGTTAGACCGCCGACCAGTTGCCGAATCACGCTCATCAGCATTTCGCGATTCGCGCCGCTCAGCCCCTCTAACAGCTCCACAATTTTCCTGGCCTGGTCCACTTTCCGGTTCGATGCATTTGTCAGCAGTTCCTCTATCCCACAGCCGAAAATCTCAGCGAGTTCGGCGAGCCGAACCACAGATGGAATCGCCACCCCCGTTTCCATCCGGGACACTGCCTCTCGGCTGATGCCCAGCATTTCCGCGACCTTCTCTTGAGACAGCCCAACGGCGGCGCGCTTCGACGCAATCGCCTGTCCTACCGCCTTCACCAATGCAGCTTTCCCTAACTCGTCCATGTGTGACCTCTTACGCACGGTCGTAATGGTCGACTGAGTAGCAAGCGAATCACATGAACCACGACATCACATTGTGATGTTTTGCGTTACATTACTACACGATAGCCCACAGAAAATCCTCTGGGGTACCCGAGGCGCCAGCGTCCCTTGTCGGTGGTGGGTTGCGAGCAGAAGTTACAGCGACAGTGACGGAGCCTGCTGCGCAGCGCCAGCCGGCATTGGATGCCATCAGGACAAGTCTGGCCTAACCCCTTGATTTTCCTAGAAGAAAATATGCATGAAGCCAAAATATTAGATAGTATATAACTATCACTTTTAAACTTACATTCTCAAATGCTATTAACACAAGCCTGAAATGAAGCCCTCCGCCGCCCCGGCTAGCGCTCCTGAAATCCCCTCGAACCTGCCGCCCGAAGCATCGCCGGAGAGTCTCCCGAGAAATTCCGGGCGGCATTGCAAGAATGGGACGCCGAACCCACCGCGCTGGCGAAGACGGCCATTGAACAAGTCAACTAACCCGCCCCGACGGGCGGAGCTTGCAAGGGCAACTGAACAGGCTCGGGTTGACCAGGCAAAGCGGTAGCCAACCCGCTACGTTGCGAGCAGGTGCAAGACCAACGTTGGGATGCGCGAGACTGGCTACGCTATGCCGACGCGATCGTCGACATCGTTGTCAACTCCAAACGAGAGCACACGGTCACTATGAGCGGAATGTTTGTGATTTGGCATACGGCCCGCAACGCGGGCGAACTGGCGCGCACCGCAACTCCATACCACGCACTCGGAATCGCCATGGCGCGAGGGGATTCGCTCCTAGTTGAGCCACATCATGCCGCCGCACTGAGATTGCGCGAGCTGGTAACTGCGTATCTGCAATACCAAGCCGGCGAGATATACCTTCATCGGGAGGCCATACAATGCGTTGCCGCCTGTTGTGCGTACTGGCAAGGTCGGAACGCGCTGCCCTACCGTTGGCGGCAGATCCGTAACCTGGTGGTGCGATTCGAATTCGATCTCGCTCGCACCCTGTTCCAGCCCAGCCGGGTCTACGCAGTCGGACAAGAACTAGCACGGGTTACGTCAATCGAGTAGCTGACCAGGTTGGCAACAGCGGAATGTCAGCAGTTCAGCGCCGCAGCATCAAACGCCATCGATAGATGCCCTGACCGTCGTCTGTACATAACCGCTCGCATGGCCTGGACCGCTCTATCTGGTCGATCAACCCCATCCACGCCTTGCCGATATGTATGCCCGCGAAACCCTCGGAGCCAAGCTCCAGCCAAGTTCGCAGGCTGCGTGCCTCGCCTTCTCCCCGCAGAAATTGGTTCGCAGGGCGCGCCTTGATTTCACGGCGCGACATGCCGAACGGGTCGTCCAGCGCTGGCGAGCCGATGGCCCCATCATGGGTTTGCTGTCGCGCCGGCGTGGACAGCCTGACCACCGCCAAGTGCGAAAGCTGCTCGAAGCGCATGCACGAGCGGTAATCCAGGAGCAAAACGCAGCGTCCTATTGACATCCCGTACGCCATTTCAGCCCCGGGCCGCGCTTCACCCGCAACTACGACGTTGCGCGTGAGTTCATCTGCTACAACACGCACGTGGGCGAAGGCGGCGTGCTCGTGCTCGGCCGTGAGGCGCTGGCGCGCGACTTCCGGCTCGATCAATACATCGACACCGTCAGCAACAAGAAGCCCGAGGAGGAGGAAGTAGTCACCGTCACCGAGAAGATTCCCAAGATCTCCCGGTATCTACTCAGCATCAATAGTGACCCCGACATGATCGTCGCCGCCAGCCCGATAACATCGACGCTGCGATGAACGAGTGCGGTCGGGCCTTCCCGGGCGAAGCGAAGCAGCCATCGCCTATGGCATCAACACCCTGAAGCGACTTGGCGAGTCGCCGCTACTGAACAAGATTTCCTTCTGCCCGGCGCCGAGGCACGGCGACTGCTCCTAAGCGCAAAATGCGCAGCGGCGCCGCTAGCGGAGCTCCATGGCAGGGGCGAAGTCAACCAGGGCGCTGCTACTCATGCCCAGTTGCAAGCCTATGTTGCGCCAGGCGCTGACCGCCGCTTCCACCTGGGCCCAATTCGTTGCGGCGTCCTGCTGGGTGAGCCGGAAATAATGGGCATCGTCCATGAGGGTCCGCTTGCTGTCGATGGGGCCGGAGTCTTCAGTGAGCCAAGTCTTGCTCTCGCGGCGGTCGCCTGGCATTGGATTGAGATCGAACGCCGGCGCCAAGCGCCAACCCTTGCCGCGTGCGTCGTAGAGCAGCCCGGTATTGCGCAGGTGGTCGTCCGTGTTGCAGATGAGGAAATTGAAGACCAGCCGGCGCCACAACTCCTGGATGTCGGCGATGGCGCTCGAGCCCTCTCTTTCAGAAGTACGTCCACCAGTTCGGTGTAGGCGTGCTCTTCCTCACGGCCGTCGACCAGCAGCATGGTGGCCGCGGACATGTAAGGGATGCGCGCCCCATCGGCGGTGCGGTCAAAGCGCCGGATCACCGCCACTGCTGTTTCGTTGATCATCGCCACCCGGGCATGGGCAACACGGATGCCCGCCTTGGCCGCGAGTTGCATGGCCAGCACTTCCCCTCGAACCACGTCGCGCTTGTCCGCCTGGCTGGGAAATTTGCCCAAGGCCAGCCAACCATCAGTGTCCAGCACGGTCGACTTGGGGCGCGCGCCGCCCAGCGACGTGCCGCGCCCAATTAGGTACTGAAGATCCTGGGTGCTCTCTGTTCCGTCTTCCAGCGCCTGCGCCGCGTGCAGCACCTTGTCGAGCTCCACCAAGGGCGGAACGTGCCGATGGGCGCCTGCGGTATGCAGATAAATCCGCTGCTCGGGATCGAAGAGGCGTAGCGCGCCGACGCGCGCCTCATCGTCGACCCAGGTTAGATAGTCGACTGGATCCAGAGGGAGCACATCCTGCTCCTTCTCGCGCAACTTAGCGTGCGCGCGGCGGATCACGCGCTCTCCCCACGAGTCCGGGCCGGTGTCCTCCAGCGAGCGGAAATACACTCCCCTCGGGTGCTGCAAGGTGAGCACCGGCTGCAGATCGGGAGAAATGGCAAAGTAGCGATCGCTTTGGAGCCATTGCTCGTCGTAGCGAAACGCGCTGCGCTTACCGCTGCTGAAGAGCAGGCGGCCCACCACCCGACCGCCGGCACCGAGATGAACTTCCAGTTCCTGCCGCTTTGCTTGCTTGCCTGCCATCAGAAGCCCTCAAAGTCGTCCGAGTCGGTTGGCCGGTCACGGTTCGGAGTGCGATCATCCCGCTTCGTTTCGGAAGCCTCGGGGACGGGCACGCCCTCGCCGGCCCGCTTGCGGTAGGCGGCAGTACTCACCGCAACACTCGGTTTTGGACGCCCGTGAACGCGCTTCGGTAGTTGCTCTCGCGCCAGGTCCAGGCCCAGCGCATCCTGTTCCGGTGCTAGCACCTTCAGCACCGCGTCTAAGCGCCCCAGAATGTGCAGCGCGCGCAGAAAGGTGGTAGCGCTGTGCCCGGATGACCGTCCTCCATACGCCCGATGGTGTTCACCGACGTCCCGATGCGCTCCGCCAGATCCTCCTGCGTCATGTGACGCGTGCGACGTGCCGCCGAGAGATCCTGTCCTAGAGTCCGTAGTCGAATAGATGTGGTTGGCGCGGCGCCCTGGCACTCTCCCACGACGACACTCGCTATGGTATGCCGTCTTTCGCCACCAAAAGCCTAGGAGCAGCCCTCTTCCATCTCGATGGCACTCGAGCCGGAGGCCTGGTTGCCAGATGCGATCGCGAACTTCCCGGGCCTCAGCGAAGATCGGCTCCCCCAATACGGGTTCGAAGGGCGGGAAGCGCTCGATGCGATCAAGGAGCCGTTGCCCTATTTCGACTGCCTGGTCCAGTTCGCTGGGGCTCGGATTGCGGCCGTGTTCGCGCACGATAAAAAGTGCTGCCGCGACGCTGCCAGCCGGTAAGAATCGCGCGCATGCTGAAGTTGAGATCAGCGATCCACAAATCGCCAGGCTGGGCCGATTCGAGCAGGGTTTCCATGATGGTCCGCTCCTGGGCATGCGCATCTTCGCATTGCACAAGGTCGACGATCATCGCCGTATCCGCGTCATAGACTACCAATGACTGCCCAGGCAAGGCCGCTCCCCGAAACCCGCGCAGCGGCTTCAAGCGCTTTTCTCTCGCCGGCAAAAGGCTGCCCGATGCCGCAGATCAGATGCGCCGAGACTGCGATCAAGTTTCGGGGATAACTCGCCAGCTTGCCGCTCCCTTATCCTGCACCACCGAAGTGCTCGTGATCACCACCTTGACCAACTGATCGGCTCTAAAAATGTCGGCATGCGTTGCTTTCCTCAAGAAACTCTAGATATCCTTTGTTAAAACAATAATGGTGCATCAAAGCCATGATCATTGGTACAGCATATTCAAATTCCCAATTAGTTATATGAATCCAATATAAATTCGTCATATCAATATCTGAGCATTGTACGATCACCAATTTTCGACTTATGTCGCAAAACCGAAAGGGACGACTTTCTGATTAATTTTTTACACACAAACAAATAAAAATCAGAGATCATTACCGTATGCCCAGGTAACGGTGGGCCAAGAATTCATAGGTGCCGACCTCAACGGCAGTGGTACTCGAAAACGCAGCGCGTGCGTGGTCCGCAAGGCCCCAAGCAGCTGCTTCCATAGCCAGTCCTTCCGTGGACACTGCGCGCTCGTGCACTGTCCATGTGCTGATGCCGACTGGTTTCTTTCCGTTCATTGACGCGCCTACGATTGCCAATACTGAGGACGTCCAACACGTGTCGGCTCCTAGCTTTGCGGGCAGTTTTGGCCTGTTCGGCTGGATGGGGCACAGTTTGTCCGAACACGGACACTCCAGAGGGCACACCCAATAGCCATACATCCCGATCGCCAGGGGGCGAGGACACCGATCACGAAGCCCAATACACAGCGGCGGGATGACCGGGTCATGCGGGGTGGCCGCATACGTATTACCAGCGGTTCAGCCCACAACACAGGCCTGTGGCAGCCTGCACAAAAATGCCAAATCAGAATCCACGGCCAGAGGTAGGGTGCGTGGGCGCAGCGACGGAAACGTTGCTGCGATGGTCGGGCTGCGTTTGCTCTACGCGCCAGGCTAATCGGCGGAATCGCTAAAGGACGGAGCTATTGGATTGAACGCGTACGCAGGAGTGGGTGGAACCAAAATTCGATCAGAAGTACCGGTGAATTCGGTTGTTGCGTGACACAAACTGCTTTGTATAAATATTGGAAGGCGTGTCGAATACGGCGGCCTAGCGGGGCGCGGATTCATTAGCGCCCTTGGAAACCGGAGAAAGGAGGTTCTATATGTACGGTGAGGTATTTGACGACATGGCCGATCGGCGGCCACCACCCAATGACATAGTTCAATTCACATATCAGGAGCAAAATGTCCGTGCTCTGATTGACAGGGATGGCCAATCCTGGTTTTGCGTGGCCGACCTTTGCGTGGTCCTTGGCTATAACAACTCGAGGTCGGCAGTCGAAAAGCTCTGTGAGGATGCGGACGGGGTAGCGAAGTTCGCCACGCCTACGAACGGCGGTGTTCAGAGCTTGGCTTTTATCAGTGAAGCCAACCTCTATACGCTGATCTGCGGCAGCAAAATCGCTGCGGTCAAGTCGTTCCGGGTGTGGATTACGCGCGAAGTCTTACCGGCACTTCGGTTGCGTGAAGCCTATACGTTGGAAGTCCAGACTCGAGCGTTCAGTCACGTTTCCACCAAGGCTCTTGAGGAGGCCTGTCGGGCTGTCGCCAAGCTTCCGGAAGCGAATCGCGTTCTCGCGTATGACGTTCAGCGCCTACACCTCAAACTCGTGGAAAAGGACTTCCACATCTCAGCGCTCGAGGCCGAGAAAGGCCGCCGGGAAACCATGGTAAGGATCCGTCTGGCGGCGCTTCACCATGCAGCGATGCTGCGTGCGGGGGGGCGCGGCTATGCGGACATCGCGCACTTGCTGGGAACTGACCTCGACTTAGCCCAAAGGATGGTTGTCACTTGGGAGACGCTCTCGGAACTGAATTTGGCTTCGGATTTACAGCAGACAACGCTGTCAACGCCGCCCTGAAGGGCGGAGCGATCTCGCAGAGTCCGCCAAGAATGCGAACGGCATGGAGAGCGGGCGAAACCGTGATCAACCGGAGGGCCAAATAGCGTCCAACGCTATGCAGACTGGACAACGCCCCCAACCGGATGTCGGTTTGCTCGCAACGATTGGAGAGATAAAGCGCAGGCAGCCTGACCCTTCGGCGGCTGATTCGGGCCAGGCCGCCAATTCAATAGAGAAGGTTCAACCTCAACCAGAGAACAGCAGCCCAATTCCGAGTTGGAAGCGCTGGCTATACGAAATGCCGTCATAACTTCAGAACCGAGTCGCTATCATGATGACTATCGATTACGCAGGCATTGCCGAACGCTCTGGCCTCCCCCCGGAGTTCATCGATGCCTTTAAGCTGCTGGCAGCAAAGCATCTCCGGAAGATCCGAAGCCCGTCTCGGCTGAGTGACAAGCCGGTTTCGTTTGAAACACAGTATCGACGCGTGGTGAACTTGTTAGCCGCATTCCGAGAGCTGCGGGAGGACGGCTACAAGCTGACCAGCCCGTGGAATCTGAAGCAGAAGCATGTTGCGCACCTGGTCAGGAAGTGGGTGCTCAAGCTGAACCAGGCGCCAGGGACCGTGGAGAACAAGCTAACCTATCTGCGGACCATTGCAGCCTGGATGGGTAAGCCCAATCTGGTCGGGAAGCTCGATGACTACGTCGAGCGGCCGGAAGAGTATCGCCGAACCTATTCCGCCGAAGTGGAGAAGACTTGGGAAGCCCAAGGCGTGGAAATCGGCGCGCTGCTGGCGGAGATAGAGCGCACAGACCGCTTTGTTGCGATCCAGCTAAAACTACAGGCGGCGTTCGGCTTGCGCGCAAAGGAATCGTTCCTCCTACGGCCACACCGAGTGACCGTTGACGGTGCGCTGTTGGTGGACGCCGGTACCAAGGGCGGCCTCAAACGCGACGTCCAGATCGAGTTTGAGGCGCAGTACGTGCTACTGGCATCAGCATGCCGGCTGGCCAATAGCAAGAGCCGAACCACCATTCCGCTCGGCTACACCCTGGACCGGTGGAGGAATCACTTCTACCACGTGCTGCGGACGCATGGCGTGACCAAGGGCGCTCTGCGTGTGACGGCGCATGGGCTGCGGCACCAGTACCTGAACGGCCTCTACCACCGAATCACCGGCGAACGCTCGGCCATCCAGGGCGGAGCGAAGCCGGCCGACGCACTTCATCAACTGGGCATGAAACGGATCGTGGAGGCGGCGGGTCATTCCCGGGCGACCAAGAGCGAGGCCTATCTCGGCCGGCACGGGGCGGTGAAGCGAAAGCGGCCGACGATCGAGGAGGTCCGGGCGGCGTTGGAAAAATCCGGGCAGGAGAAAAAGGCGGCTGCCGCCGCTCTGGGGATCTCGCGACAGGCGCTGTATCGCATCCTAGATGGCGCGCGCTCGCAGGCGGCCGTCGCGCACCAGACGAACGGTGTGGAGGAGGACGCGAACGAATAGAGCCATGCATCGCGGCAGCGGCGCCCCTGATGGCGCCGCCCACTATTGCCTCTGGCCAGGCCGACGATTCCTTCTTCCGTTGGCCAGAACACAAACGGAATCCGTCGCGATATCGATGTAGACCGTCTACAGGGACTCGATCTGTCTTGATCGGATGCGTGGCAAGCCGCGTCAACGAAGTGCGGATAAATCCAATGCTCAACTTTGAGCAGATTTTATGGAACAGCCGAGTATGCAATATGCAGCTGCTGCCGGATACGTCGTCGTTCTCCTCATCGCCCTCGTTGCCGGCGTCCGCTGGATCGTTAAGAACGACCCTGTTCTGCGCGACGACTGAGCAGTTGCAGCTCAGTCGGCCGCTGGACGCCCTTCAGCGAGCCATTGCTGGACCTCTCTCATCCGCAGGCGATAACGAGAGAAGTTGTGTTCTCCAAGCCTGGAGAGATCACTCATGACCATCTCGTGGAGCTGAGTGGCAGTGCCCGGGTCCACGCCTAGATCCGCGATCGCCTTGGTCAGAGATTCTCGGTCCCGCACGACCTGCGCAACGACTTCGTAAATCGCCTCTCGATACTTTGCCCGGAATGGATCGGGCTGCCCGGCCGCTGCGATCTGGGCGGCGTACTTCGCGATCGATCGGCGATAAGTCCAAGCAAACAGATCGGCGGCGATGCTTGTATCGAGCAGTTCGTAGACGCCGATCATAGCCCTACCGTAGTCGTCGTCGCTGACATCGAGGAAACTGAGCGGGGCACAGTTGTAAAGCAGAAGTGGAATGTTTGCGCTGAGACGACTGGTACGCTTATTCCCATCCTCGAATGGTTGGAGATATGCAATGTTCGCCCAAAGGAAGAACGCCGCTTCCACTGGATTCTTGACCACCTTTGCCTTCTCGACGATCTGCGTCAGCATCTCATCTAGCAGTTGCGCGGCGTGGGAGGGCACGTACACGGTATTGCTGATATTCACCACCTTATTGCGGATGGTCCCGAGTGCATCCTCGTCCTTAAGCAACCCTTGCATCAACAGCGTATGCAGGTTTCGAACGATTGGCACGCTCATTCCGTATAGCGGAACCTCATCTATCAGGAACTCAATCGCCTGCTTGTGGTTCAGGAGCATCGTCGCATCCAGATCGCCGGGATCTGCCCGCCCTGATTCGAACAATACCTCCGTATCGAGCCTGGAGTACCTGTTCCCCTCAAGACGGGAGGATGAGAACGACAGATCGATCAGCAACGGAGCGATGACATTGCGCGCGTATGTACCTGCCGGCTGCTGGCCTTGCATCCGCCCTTCCCTGTATAACTCGTTGGCAAGGGATTCAGGAAGCAGGAAGGTCTGGTTCGGCAGGTAGTCGTCGACTATCTTCCATTGGTAGCTCACGGGGGTGCGTACGCCCAATGGAGCATCGAGTTGGACCATCAGATTCTTAGCCGCGGCGGACCAGGTCGGGGCGGCAGTCCCTACCGGTGCCGGCGCTGATGCAGCCGCCGTCGGCGTGCTCGATAGCTGGGCTCCTGCGGCAGGCTGCGCCAGTCCCAGGAGCCGGTATCGCGTGCTGGAAGACCTCCCCAGCCGCTCGATCATCCCGTCGGCCTCAAGTCTTTCCAGATAGCGGAGAACAGTGGCTGGAGGCGCATCCACAGCGCCTTCTACGTCTCTGCGACGCAATTCGACCTGGCCCGCTGCGGCGCGGTCCCTAAAGAACTTAAGGATGCCTTCGAACAATTCGCTTCTTGCCATCTCAGTGACTCAAGAGTGATTCGAGGTTGATCTCAAATCAATTTTACATCAAAATTGATCAGAGAATGTTAGCTCGAATCATTTTCGCTGGATGCCTCAAATCAAATTTGATTCGAGCGCATTGGCGGAGGCCCAGGATCGCTAGGCTGTTGGCATCGATGCAAACGGACCGCACAGGCGCAAAGCAGTGGCCGGCCTCTGCCGAGCTACATCGGCAACCGTCGCCGGCGCCCGTCCCAGTGGCCGAGCCGCATCCCGCACCTTCCCGCTTTCCCGCAGCGCCGAAGGTTGCGCCACCGGCGGCACCGGTCCCGCCGCCGGCCTCCGAGCTGGCGACCGTCTTTGCCCGCCTGGACGGACGCAGCAAGCCCTCGGACCTCCCTGCGCAGGCACCCAGGCGGAACTCCTTCCTCGACAGGCGGAGGCGCTCTTGACGCGGCCTAATTTAAGCGCCATTTTCGCCACTTTCGGCGCCAGCAAGCGCTATGCAGACAAGAGGCTCTTTCGACGCAATTGCGTGCTCCGTCCCCCAGGTAGAATCCGGGATGCGCATTCGTTTCGCGCTATGCGACATTTCATGATACATTGCGCGAAATGATTGCATATCCTCCCATGCCGGCCTCCAGTCCTCTGTCTGCGGTGCTCGACGCCGCCGAGCGGGTCGGCAAGCTTAACCTGCGCACCGAGGAAATTGCCTCGGCGCTACCGGCCATCAGCGCAGATGCCTTGCGTCAGGCCCTGCTTCGGCAACAACGGCGTGGTCGGCTAATCCGGCTATCGCGAGGATCAGACCATTGGCTAATCGTGCCGTTGCAGCATGCAACCTCGGGTGCCCCTCCGCTGGAAGCCTGGCTGGATCGATACCTTAGCAAGACCCTGCAGGTGCCTTACTACGTTGCCTTGTTGAGCGCGGCAGAAACCTATGGCGCCTCACCTTATGCCGTCATGGTCACCCAGGTGATGGTGGCCAAACGACGACGCCCGATCACCGTTGGCCGCCACGAAGTAGTCTTTCACACCCGTACCCGGATCGAGGACATGCCGACCCGCTGGCACGAAACCCCCGATGGCAGATTTAAGGTCAGCACCCCCGAGTTGACCATACTGGATCTCGTGCAGCGTGAAGCCCAGCTCGGCGGGATGGCACGTGTGCGTGAAGTCCTGCGGGGACTGTGGCCAGCCTGTACGCCGGTTGGAGTGGCCCAGGCACTTGATGCGCTTCAGGATATTCCGGTCGCCCAGCGTCTGGGCACCTTGCTGGCGTTGGACGAACAGGCTGGGCTGATGACATCCGTGACGGACTGGCTGCGCCATAAGCCGCTGCGGCTGGTGGCGCTCGAAGGAGGGCAAGCTTCAAGCACCGCGGTCGCTTACCATGTCGATGCCGCATTCAAAGTGCGGCTTCCTGTTGACTTAAAGGGCTCGAACTCATGATCCAACAATCTCACCTGACGGCCTGGCAGGCCTATGCGCCGTGGCCCAAGCGCAGCCAGATCGAGCAGGACCTGCGCCTGTCGCGCGGTGTTGCGGCGATCTTCACCGATGCGATCCTGACCGAGCATCTGGCCATGCGCGGCGCGCACGGTGCTCCACAAGGCCCATCTGGCGCCTGCTGCCCGGTACTCGGAAGACATTGACCTGGTCCTTATCAAGGCAATGGACACGGATGTGCCGGACCAGCATTTGCGCCGCGTGCTGACGCCGGTGCTGGGACAACCCGCCGACTCCTTGATCGCCGATGCCTGGCTGGCGCTTCGCAACGTGCTCAGGCCCTCGAAGATCCTGCGCACGACTTACAAGTTCGTGCCGGTGGGGCTTGGGGCTGCGTCGCGAGGAAATCATTAAGGTGGAAGTCGACCTCAACGAGAGCGCATCTCTCTATCCGCAGGTCGATGTAGTGCTTGCCCCCCTGGACGATGATGGCGACTTGGTGCGCCGACTGCTGCAATCGGTCCAGGCTCACACCGACACAGATCGCTTCACCGCGGCGCTGCGTCTCTTGCTGCCGCCGGTCTAATCGCGCTGGCTGAGGGGCACCCCATGTCGGTGGGCGATCCGCAGAACTTGTCGATGGCGGGTCACTTGGCCAGCCCGTAGCCTCCCTTCCCATCATCCACGCCCCGTTGGGGAGGGCCATGTCACTATCCATCGATCATCGCAACCGATGGGCGCGCCTGCCCACGCCCCTGCAGCGAAGACTAGCGCCCGATCAGCCCAGCATTTGTTACTTGCTTGTTAGACCGCCGACCAGTTGCCGAATCACACTCATCAGCATTTCGCGCTTCTCGTCGCTCAGTCCCTCTAGCAGCTCCACAATTTTCCTGGCCTGGTCCACTTTCCGGTTCGAAGCATTTGTCAGCAGTTCCTCTATCCCGCAGCCGAAAATCTCAGCTAGTTCAGCAAGCCGAACCACAGACGGAATCGCTACTCCCGTTTCCATCCGGGACACTGCCTCTCGGCTAATGCCCAGCACTTCCGCGACCTTCTCTTGAGACAGCCCGACGGCGGCGCGCTTCGATGCAATCGCCTGTCCTACCGCCCTCACCAATCCAGCCTTCCTAACTCGTCCATGTGTGACCTCTTACGCACGGTCGTAATGGTCGACTGAGTAGCAAGCGAATCACATGAACTACGACATCACACTGTGATGTTTTACGTTACACTACTACACGATAGCCCACAGGAAATCCTCAGGAGCGCGCGAGGCGGGCATCCCCTTGTCGGTGCTGGGTTGCGAGCAGAAGTTGTAGTGACGGTGAGGGAGCCTGCTGCACAACCCCGGCCGGCCTTGGATGCCATCAGGACAAGCTTGGCCTAATGCTTGATTTGGCGAGAAGACGAGACGTATGAAGCCCAAAACAAAGAATAGCGTTTAGCTATCTATTTAATTTATGTGATTTTATATCACTATGGAAACCAAGCTGAGATTGCTGGAAATCCTCACCCCAAACCTGCCGCCTGAAGCGTTGCTTGCGAGTCTCCCGAGAGATTCCGGGCGACATTTCAAGAACGGGACACCTAACGCACCGCGCTGGCAAAGACGGCCATCAAACAAATGAAGCAACGCCTACCCGAAACATGATTCTTGGCCCGATGCTGGTCTTTCTCGCCATAACGGCATCGTTGTCCAGCTTGACGAAGCCGGCATGGTCCAACGACGCGGACGACTCTGGAACGGCATAGGGAGCCGCAAACGCAACCGACCCGAAATCAGCCCTGATTCAAGCCATTGCAAATGCCCGAGGAACCCTACAAGACGCACAGCGCTCCGGCCGCGCTAACGATTCGCAGTGGTACTTGGTCGCCAAACAGCGTCTGGCAGTTTTGCGGTGGATGAATAAGGCGAAAAGCCACATTCGAATTCTGTCGCATGCCATTTCAACGCATCGAAACAATCGTTCTTATAGTGCCTGCTACCACCCGCACTACCGCTCTGGCATCCGGCAATTTTTAGAATACGGACACGTGATGGGGTCAACATGATTGTCGCGCTCGTTGTAGGTGGATACGCCGTGGTTCTGCTCATTGCGCTGCTCATAGCGGTGCGCTGGGTGTGCCGAAATGACCCTGGTTTCCGTGAAGATGACTCCCGAGACCAGTAGGCCCGTTGACCAGGAAGCGCGGTTACACGACCGACCGGACGATCACCAACAACTTCGATGGCTACCTGCAGATCGACGGCGACAACTACACCAACAGTGCCATCCTGGACGGCGACACGGTGCAGTGCCTGACCATCAAATCGACCGCTCTGGGCTACGTGTCCCTGGGCGATGCCTTCCACCGCCACATGGAAGGCGTCGAACCAACCTGCAACACTTGGTGGTGCAATCGGCAACCGACGGCGACATCGATATCGGGCGCGTGCGAGTTCGGCAAGGGCTTCGCGCATAGCGTCAAGGCGGCTCGCCGCAAGCCGGGCAGCACTAGGCATTTTGACGAAATGTTCGTCACGCTGCTTGGCGAGCCTCATCTGCTGCGGCGTGCGGTTGACTGGCACGGCGCCGAACTCGATACCCTACTGCAGAAGCGTCGCGACAAGGCTGCGGCCAAGCGTTCCTTCAGGTGGGTTCTCGCCTCTTGTCCCGAAGGACCGCACAAGATAGTCACCGATCAACTGCGCAGCTATCCGGCAGCGTGAGCCGACAACTGATGAGTATCGAGCTGTTTGATAAGGGGGAGCAAGTCCGTCGTGAAGTGCTGGGCGAGGAGCACGTCGTCGCATAGACGAAGGGGACTGATGCCTTCACCGAGCCTATGCGCGAGTTTGCAATCAAGAACCTGTGGGGTGACATCTGGAACAGGCCCGGCCAGGATCGCCGCGCACGAAGCATCGGTGTGTTGTCAATTCTGACGGCCCAGCCCCATCGGTGAGCTGAAGACGCACATCCGCGCAGCATTGAACAACGGGCTCACTCGCGCCGAGATCGGTGAGATTTTCCTGCAGGCATCGATATACTGCGGGCTCCCAGCAAGTAGCGATGCCACGCGAGTGGCAAAACGCAGAGCTCGACGCACACTGATTGACAATGATGGCGTCGTTGAATTTCTGCTAACCGCCGCCACTATGCCGTTCTGGGTGGCACGCCCGCCCGGCCCTTCCTTGGCGAGTTGATGCGAAGGACCCTTGCGTCTTCCGGCAACGAGAAGCGCCGGGAGCGACCTTCTGAACAATTTCGCCCGTCAGCACTCGACAATATTGACTGCCAGACCACCACGCGAGGTCTCCTTGTATTTGGTCAGCATGTCGGCGCCAGTCTCGCGCATTGTCTTGATGAGCTTGTCCAGACTCACGTGATGCGTGCCATCTCCGTGCATCGCCATGCGGGCAGCGTTGATCGCCTTGACGGAGGCCACGGCATTCCTCTCGATGCACGGTATCTGCACCAGGCCACCGACCGGGTCGCACGTCAGTCCAAGGTGATGCTCCATGCCAATTTCGGCTGCGTGCTCGACCTGATCGGGATTACCGCCGAGCACGGCGCACAATGCACCTGCCGCCATCGAACAGGCCACGCCCACTTCTCCTTGGCAGCCGACCTCAGCTCCCGAAATCGATGCATTCTCCTTATACAGAATCCCGATTGCTGCCGCAGTTAGAAGAAAATCAACTATGCCGTCTTCAGAAGCGCCAGGCACGAACTGCACGTAGTACTGAAGCACTGCAGGGATAATACCGGCCGCACCATTCGTGGGCGCGGTTACGACACGACCGCCGGCAGCGTTCTCCTCGTTCACGGCCAAGGCGAACATGTTAACCCAGTCCATCACCACCAATGGATCGTTGGTGCGCCCAACACCCGATTCAAGGCGCCTGGCCAGAGCCGCCGCCCGTCGTCGAACCTTGAACCCGCCCGGCAGCACGCCTTCGGTTCGGCAACCACGATCGATGCAACCGCGCATGACAGCCCATATTTGCAGCAATCTCGTTCGCGTCTCCGCATCTGAACGCCAGTGCCGCTCGTTGCGCCGCATAACCTCTGCGATACTGCAACCGAGGTGAGTCGCCTGCGCCAGCAGTTCCTGTCCTGAGCGGAATGGGACGGGCAGCACAGCCACGTCCGGTGCGATTCTCTTCTGCTTGCTTCCGTCCACGGCTACCTGTTCGCTGACAATGAAGCCTCCGCCCACAGAGTAGTAGGTCCGCTCCAGAATCGTGTCCCCGGCCCCAGACAGCGCCGTAAAGCGCATGCCGTTGGCGTGGAATGGCAGCGTCTCACGCCGATAGAAAATCAGGTCTTCTTTTTCCTTGAATGTGAGACGCGTGCCCCCCTCCCAGGAGATCGATTCGCTCGCACGGATTTCCTCGAGATAGTGGGGTATCCGTTCAACGTCGATCGTGTCAGGTTCGTGGCCAGCGAGGCCCAGCAGCACGGCCTTGTCAGTGCCGTGTCCCTTGCCGGTGGCCCCGAGCGAGCCAAACATCTCGGCGCGGATACGGCAAGCATCGCTGCTGCCCGCCTCTCCACTCAGGGCGTGCGTGAACATCCGGGCTGCGCGCATGGGCCCCACGGTGTGCGAACTCGATGGCCCGATGCCGATCTTGAAAAGGTCGAATACACTGACTGCCACGAGTTGCTCCCCGATGCGTTGATTAGTACCTAGCCTGTCTGAAGGATGAACGAGCCGTCGTTACTAAGCAACGGCATCGGAAGTGAATTTCCGTTGACCGCAAGACAACACTCCGATCCCTCTCATTGCGAGATGTGGGCCAGGTGCGGCATTGAGGGTCGAGACGGTTTGCCGCTCGTCACTACGCGCTGAATTCCATGATCACATTGCCGCATTGTTCCGGCGATATGAGCCAGGTGTCGCGGGCACTTCGCAGGACGTCAACGCCATTTGACTGCCAAAGGCTCTCCAGTACCGCTGGGGCCTGGCTTTTGACAGTTAGGCCGATGCCATGCGGTTGCGTATCGCCCTTCCAATCCGGCATGGGTATGGAGCCGTAGTAGTCTGCAGCCGCGCGCGGTGACAGGATGCGGATCAGGCCGCAGCCGGTGTCGGCTTCGACGATGTCCTCGGACTGGGCAACGCGCGCCTCGCCGTAGAAGGCGATGTAGCGGCGGCCCAGATCCAGCGGCCGCTCAGCCAGATAGGTAACGGCCGTCACGGCAACCACGCCGTTGGGATGGTCTTGCCATGCCGGCACCCAGATCAGCTCGGGCCGATGTTGATGGCAGATGAAATTCGACACGTCGCGCTGCTCCTCGTTTAGAAAGAGCCCTAAGGAGACGACGGCGACGTCCGGCGTGCCATCCGGCTTTGTCATGTTGCGCCGGAAGTCGATCAGGCCTTGCGATCGCAAGCCGCTTTCGACAAGCGCTGCATGGTCGGCGCGGGCCTCCTTGCTGTGCAACGCCACCAACCCCAGTCCCTCGACACGGTCGGTGAATTTCCCGACGTTGCGTCCATAGCAGAAGCCATTGACCGAATTCGTTCCGAACTTCGAGGGATCGTTGACGGCGATGATCTCGATGAAGTTGTCCTTGAACATCAGCAGCGACAGCGTTGTGCCCCACGGGTGATACCCGACCGGATTGGGCGTGAATCCGAGGTTCTTGAACTGCTCGCGCACGCGATCAAAGTCGCGAACCGTAACGACCGGATGATCGATACCAAATCTGACGTTAGCCATCTCAAAGCTCCTGGACAGTCGTTGCGCGTTTCACGGTCTCGTCAATCGCATCGAGCCGCTCCGGCACCCTTCCCACCTCCCTGGCCGGAACACCGGCAACCACGCGGCCTGGGGCAACAGGCTTCAACACCACACTGCCGGCGGCGATGATGGCACCTTCGCCAATCTCGATGTTGCCAAGCACCGTGGCACCCGCGCAGACGGTTGCGTTTCGGCGGACCTTTGGATGGCGGTCCCCGCCCTGGGTCAGGGTACTGCCGAGGGTAACGCCGTGCCACATGTTCACGCCGTCCTCGATGACGGCAGTCGAGCCGATCACGATACCCATGCCATGATCAAAAAAGACGCCATCGCCAATGCGCGCGGCCGGATGGATATCCATGGCGTAGTGGATGGCACCCCAGTTCTGAAGGAGAACTGCCAACTCACCCTGATCATCGCCCAGCAAGGCATGGTTGAGCCGGTATAGCTGCAGACCCTGGAAACCTCGGAAGCTAAGAAAGCCCGTAAGCAGATTCGGGCAAGCTGGGTTCACCGCCTCCAGCTTCTCAAGATCCAATGCAGCCGACACCGCGATCTCCGGATGCGACTGCAGCACTTGCTCGAAAAGAGGACCCAGGCGCAGCGCCGGCGGCGCAACGTTGGCGAGTGACCGTGCGAGCATCGCGCCAAGGGCGCTCGCGAAGGACGGATGCTGGAGGATCGATTCCACCAGTGTCTCGGCAAGGCTCGGGCACGCTCTTGACAAAGTCTTGGCCTGCTCGGTCAACCTGTGCCAGAGCTCGGTCGACTTTTGGTCGCCGACAATTGTCGCAGCCATTGGGTTCATTCCTGAAACTTTCATGATCATTTGATGACGATCTCATCCCTTGGGGAGTTCGTCTGCGGTGTGTTGTTCGTTCAATGCTTGAGTACCCTGGAGAGGAACAGGCGAGTGCGTTCCTCCTTGGGCGAGTCGAAGATCCGTTCAGGCGCCCCCTGTTCGAGGATCTTGCCCTGGTCGACAAAGACGACGCGATTGGCAACCTCTCTCGCAAAGCCCATCTCGTGGGTCACGATCATCATCGTCATGCCTTCGGCCGCCAGCTCGCGCATGACGTCCAGCACTTCTCCGACCATTTCCGGATCGAGCGCCGACGTGGGCTCATCGAACAGCATGACGTGCGGCTCCATTGCCAGTGCTCTGGCGATGGCGACGCGCTGCTGCTGCCCCCCAGAAAGTTGTGAGGGAAACTTCGTTGCGTGGTCCTTCAGGCCAACGCGCTCGAGTAATCGACGCCCCATCGCCTCGGCCGCTTCCCTGGTCTTGCCGCGCACCCGGATGGGCGCGAGCGAAACGTTTTCCAGCACCGTCTTGTGCGGAAACAGGTTGAATTGCTGGAAGACCATGCCAACTCCCTTGCGGACCTCATTCAAGCGCTTGTCTTCACTGAGTTCCCGCTCGGCCTCGCATGGCATTTCGCACCCGTCGACAACGATGCGCCCCTCCTGAAACGCTTCGAGGCCGTTCACGCACCGTATCAACGTGGACTTGCCCGAGCCGCTGGCGCCGATGATGACCAGTACCTCGCCTCTTGCCACCGAAAGATCAACGCCACGCAAGACTTGAACAGGGCCAAAGGATTTCTTGACCGACTCGATCTGGACAATGTTGTTCATGGGATATCTAAAGGATTGTTGGGTTAGCGGTGGCCAATGGCCATCCGTGCTTCCAGGCGTCTCGCGCCAAATGTGATCACCGAAGCCACAGCGAGATAGACGAGAAACATGAAGGCGTAGAATTCGTAGGTTCGACCGCCAGACTGTGGATTGACTAGCACCATCTGGCCGGCCCGCAGAAAATCCGTCAGGCCGATGATGAATAGCAAAGGCACGTTGTTGAAGATATCGAGCACGTTGCCGACCAGTGCTGGCATGACGACGCGCAACGCTTGGGGCAGCACCACGTCACGGCTGATCTGCGCTGGCGACATTCCCAGCGATTGAGCGGCCTCGATTTGCCCGCGCGGAACGCTCTGCAGCCCGCTGCGTACGTACTCCGCAACGTAGGCCGCAAAGAACAGTGTGAAGCCAAGCAGCCCCCGCACCAGGTCAGGCATGGCATTCTGTGGCGACACCAGCGGGGTAATGATCCAGACCCAGTAGACGATCAGAATCAGTGGCAGTGAACGCATCACCTCGATGTAACCGGTGCAGATAATGCGTGCGCTTGCAAATCGGCTGCGCCGCCCAAGCGCCAGGCCGATGCCCAGCGGCACGCTCAATATCGCGGCCAGCAATGTAAAGAGCACCCCCATCAGCAAGCCGCCCCAGCGCTCGGTGCCGGCCGGCGCCAGCAACGCGCCGATGGAGAGCAAGCCGAGCAGCCAGGCCACAGCAACCATCTTGCGCAGAGATGGCCAGACGTCGACGGCTAGCCAGCCTGCAAGACCCACGGCGACGCAGCCTAGCGCGCATGCCTGTTGAATGCCGCCCGTGAACGCGCATCCCGCGGTTGCTAGCGCAGCGATGTCTACGCCAATGCCAAGCATTCGGCGACGCGCACATGTGACCAGCGCGACGGTCATGCCGCTGACCAAGGCGAGGATGCCGGTGGCGAGCCAGGGCTGAATCGTCATCTCGCTGGGGAGAGTGCCGACCATGAGGACGCGCAAATTGTCGCCAACCACGTGCCATTGCGCCTGGGTGATGGCCCAGTTGCCGACACTGAGCAGCATCCACAGGCACAGCGGAATGAAGAGGATCGACAACGCCGTGTCAAAGGGCGTGGCCAACAAGTTGCGCCGTACCCAACGCGGAAATGCAGCAGTCATCGCGATGCTCCTGCCAGAAGAAGTCGTCTGTTGACGAAATTGACCACGAAACTGATTGTCCAACTGAGCACAAGATAGGCAAGCATCACCACGATCACGCCTTCAAGATTGCGGCCAGACGTATTGGCTACGGTGCCATAGACATTGAAGAGATCGGAGAAGCCGATGGCGATACCGAGCGAGGTGGTCTTGGCCAGGCTGATGTACTGGTTTCCGAAAGCAGGCAGCACCACGCGGAACACTTGCGGAATGACAACGTCCCGGAAGGCATAGCGCCTGGACAGCCCCAGTGCCGCCGCAGCTTCCCATTGACCTTTCGGCAAAGCCAATATGGCGCCACGGACGATTTCCGCAATGAATGCTGCGGTGTAGACGCTGAGCCCAAGGAACAATGCCGCGAACTCCGGACTGGCGGCCACACCGCCATCCACCAGGAACCCATCAACGTGCGGGGTGGCGACGGTCAACGGAAAACCCAGTGCGATGGCAGCAACCAGTGCGGCTGCGCTCAAGGCGAGGAATAGATGCCCCATTCGCTGCACCTTGCGTGCAGCGAATGCCGCTAGCGCGAAGGCAGTGCCCGCAAACAAGCTCCACAGAGCGCCATTCGACGCATGTTCGGCCAGCGCTACCGCCGGCACGTAAAGCCCCTGCTTGCTGAACAGAATCCCGCCAAACCAACGCGACGCGTCCGTCAGGGCGGGCATCTGCAAGACCACGGCGAAGTACCAGAATACCAACTGGATGAGCATTGGCGTGTTGCGCGCCAACTCAACAAAGCCGAAGCTCAACTGGCGAACGAGCCAATTGTGCGAGATACGCGCCATGCCTACCAGTAGGCCGAGCACCGTAGCAAGAACGATGGACACCGCGGCCGTCTTGATGGTGTTGTAGAAGCCGGCCAGCAACGCTTCCGCGTTGGTATCGGCAGCGGTGAACGAGCGTATCCCTTTCCACGTGACAATATAGCCCTCGCTGATATCGAAGTTGGCTGCCTGCCTCAAAAAGCCCATGTCGAAGCCAATGCCGTTGCGCGCCAGGCCCGCACGCACACTCAGTGCAAGCCAGGCGACCAAGGCCAAAGCCGCCAAGACGATTCCCGCCTGCTTGGCGAACTTGACTACGCGCAAGCTTAGGCGAGTTGACGTTGACAGTCCGGGACGCGAAGACAATGCGGCGAGGGAGGTCATTCCAGCTGCCGCGTTGGGTGGCGCGGACGGTTCCACCGACGTCGGATTCACGATTCGATTCATGGCGGCTTCTGAGGTACGGTTCTCGTTCGGTGCGGGCATTGAGCCCGCACGCTTGCGGGGAATCAGATCCACGGAGGGGAATACAGTGCGCCGCCCTGGCTCCACGGGGCATTGAGGGTGCCCTTGCGATCAATGAAGGTCGATGTCTTGGGGCCAAGATTGCGCTCATAGATCTCGCCGAAGTTGCCTACCTGACCGATGACCTTGCTGACGAAATCGACGGGCAGGCCGAAATCCGGCCCAAAGCTGCCATTGACGCCAAGGAACTTCTGCACAAAGGGATCTTGGCTCTTCCTCGACGCATCCAGATTCTTTGCGTCGATCTTGTACTCCTCTGCCTGGAAAGTGGCGAAGACAATCCAGCGCAGAGCGTTGCGCCAACGGGAGTCGTTGGCGACCGTGAAGCCGGCAAAAGGGGACTTGTCCAGCGTCTCCGGCAGGATCGTGTAGTCGGCGGGGTTGGGCGCGTTGGCCTTCCACGTGGCGAGCGCGGATCGATCGGTACTCATGCCTTGGCAACGACCGGACTCCATGGCGGCGAACAGTTTCTCCAAGTTCTCATAGGTCAGCACCTTCGTCGAAGGACTCCAGCCCTGGGACTTGATGTAGCCCGAGAGTGTCTGCTCCGTCGCCGATCCTTGAGTCGTGCAAATGGTGGCGCCATTGAGTGCCTTGACACTCTGAATCTTGTTGCCCTTGACCATGACTCCGTTGCCGTCGTAGAAATAGATTGGCAGGAAGTCCACTGCCACCGCCGATTCGCGCGCAGGCTTGAGCGTCGTGTGGGCAAACACGACATCCACTTGATTGGTCTGCACCGCATTGAAGCGGCTCTTGTCGGTCACCACCACGTACTTCACCTTCTTCGCATCGCCCAGCACCGCGGCGGCCACCGCCTTGCAGAGATCCACGTCCATGCCGGTCATCTCGCCGGTCTTGGTGTTGAGATATCCAAAGCCAGGGGCGGCATTATCGGTTCCGCAGTTCAGTACGCCCCGCGCCTTAACCGTGTCGAGTACGGAAGTTGCTGCACTAGCGTGGCCTGCAGCAAAGCAGATCGCACTGGCTACAGCGGCTTGGCAGAGAATGGCAAAGTGTTTCATCTGGTTCCTCTCGGGCGAAACGGGTTGGGGGATGCCTCCATCCTAGGAACAACATTCGTATAGGTCTATTGATGTATTCTTACGATATGCATTAGCAAAACTGTTTATTTGGGTATACCCTCCCCTTATGGAAATCAGTCGACTGCGCGCCTTGCGCGAACTCTCAACACGCCAGACCATGGCTGCCGTGGCTGATGCGCTCTTTTTGACACCCTCGGCCGTCTCACAGCAGATCGCGCAGTTGGAGGAGGAAGCAGGGATCAAGCTGACCGAGCGGCAAGGCCGGGGAGTCAGGCTAACGACCGCGGGCGAAGTACTGGTGGCTCATGTCGAGCGTTTGCTAGGCGTGCTCGAGGAGGCCAAGTCGGATTTGGCCCAGTTGAAGAGGGAGATTGCTGGCAAGATCCGCGTTGCGGCGTTTCCGACCGTTGCCGCAGCGTTGTTGCCACATGTGATCAAGACACTGGGTGTGTCCTACCCCTTCCTCGAGATAGTGCTTGAGGAAATGGAACCTGCGGACGGGTTAGCCGCGCTCGGCTCATGGCGGGCCGACATCGCATTTGTCGATGACCTGACTTTCCGGTTGCGGCGAGAGGATAAGACCGTCGAGCAGGTTCCTCTCCTGGAAGATGTACTGTACGCGTTACTGCCGTGCGGTCACCGGTACGCGGATCGCGCGACGGTGTCGATGGGAGAGTTGAAGAACGAGGCATGGGCCCTGGATTCAGCGTCGAGCTTCTACGCCGAATTCATCGTCAACCTCTGCCGGCGCGCGGGTTACGAACCGCGAATCAATGCAGAGTGCCGCGGATTCGAGATCCTCGGCGCCATGGTCGCCGCCGGCTGCTCCGTTTCCGTGATTCCGGGTCTCAGGCTATCCCATACCCCCTCTGACGTGCGAGCGGTCAAGCTTCGCCCAGAAATGAAGCGACGTATTTCGGTCGCCTATCGCCGAGGCGAACGAAAACATCCTGCAGTGCAGGTATTCGTTTCCCAGTTGCTGGCGAGCGCCAAAGAGCTCGCGCTTCGACCCGTGCCGCAACTCCCGGCTTAGGCGCGCATCACCTGCCCGGTGATCGCATCCCGAATGACGGTCGGCCGATTCAGTGTGCCGACTGGCGCATCCAGCACGCCGTCTAGCGCGCGGCCAAAGTATCGCTTCAGTTGCTCAGTGTTGACTGCAGGAGGCTCGCCGCTGGGATTGGCGCTCGTCGAGACAAGCGCGCCGCCGAATGCCCGACAAAGTGCCATTGCGGGCGGATGAGCTGTCACGCGCACCGCGATCCCACCTCGCGTTCCACTCACCCACGAGGGCACATGCTCGCTGCGCGGGAACACCCACGTGTGCGGGCCCGGCCAGGTTTCTGTGACTTCACGGAGGCGCCCCTCGGATATCCCCCTCAAGTCGAGAAATCCCGCAATTTGCCCAAAGTCCGCCGCTATCAGCAGCAGTCCTTGACTGACGGATCGAACCTTGAGATGACAGATTCGTCGAACGGCAGCTTCATTGCATGGGTCACAACCGAGTCCCATGACCGCCTCCGTCGGGTAGCCAACCACGCCACCGGTGCGCAGCACCTCTGCCAGGAACTCAACGGTTGCGTTGCTGCAACATGCCGTCATGCCTTGCCACCCCTTCTCGGCTTCGCGTCCCGGAAAGCACGCATCGTGGATACGAGCTGTAGCAAGAGCTGATTCGACGCGATCGGCAACTGCCTGCCGAGACGCGTGACGATATGCGCCTCCGCGCTCGCCAGGATCCGGTTATTGATGGGAATTGCCACCAGATCGCCTGCGTCGACTTCCTGTGTGACGGCGAAGGCAGGAAGCAACCCGACGCCAAGCCCTGCCTTCACGAAGTGTTTGACCACCGAAATGGAGTCGGTCGTTAGCTTCGGAACGAGGCGCAGGTGCTCCAATTGACTCGCAAGTTCGATGGCTTGGCGCGTGCCGTAGGACCCGTGCATCATCGCCAAATCATGGCCTGCAATGTCCCGCAAGACTGGCTCGCGCTTTAACGCAACTAGCGGGTGATCGGGCTTGGCGATCAGGCACATCGGTTGGCGAATTGCTGCTCGAGAACGAATGTTTGAGCTCACGGGCGGGTTGTAGACCAAGCCGATATGTGCCTGATCCTCCGCCACACGCCTTAAGACCTCGTTAGTACCGGCCAAACTCAGACTGACGGTGAGATGCGGGTGTTTTTTCCAGAACGCCTGCAAGGGTTCCGCCATCAGGTCGCCAACAAAGCCCTCCCCGAGGACAAGGTCGATATGCCCGCGCACAAGGCCTGCGACCTCGCCAAGCTTGTTGAGTACGTCCTCCTTATGAGACGTATGCTGCCTGTAGTACTCCACTAGCATCTGACCGGCCTCTGTGGGCTTGACCCCGCGCCCCAGCCGCTCGAGCAGTGGCATTGACAGTTCAGTTTCCAATTGCGCTATCTGCCGGCTCACCACCGACGGATTCATGTCCAGCTTGTCTGCCGCGGCGCGAATGGAACCGGATGCAACCGCTTCGTAAAGATACCGGACGCGTCGATCCTCAAGGGAGGACGCCATCTCCGGACTAGGGCGCGCCATTGCGACTCCTGTGTGTTGACTGGAAAGCAACACAATTCTACCGCTCATGCCATTGCTAGCCAATCCGTGCAGTGCAATTCTTCGCTTACGGCAGAGCTGCCACGCGATTCATCGACGGGGTCCGAACAGGGCCATGCCGCTCGCCAGAACAGCAACTAGTCATCCACCCGAAGGAAATCGAATGAACACCATTGGCGTAATCGGATTGGGCAACATGGGGCGTGGCATGGCCCTATCCTTGCAGCGTGGCGGCTTCTCCGTCGTGGGCACGGACGCTTCGGCGGCCACGCGCGACGCGCTGGCCAAGGAAGGTGTCCCGGTCAAGGAGACCGTCAAGGAGGTGCTGGCGTTGTCGGACGCGCTCGTCCTCTCACTGCCGACAGCAGCGATCGTCGCCGAAGTCGTGGCTGGCCCAGATGGCCTGATCAGCCATGCAAAGCCTGGCGTGCTCGTGATCGACACCTCGACCTCGCATCCAGACACCACGCGCCGGCTAGCCGCGCAGCTTGCAGCGGTTGGCATGAGCATGATGGACGCGCCAGTCAGCGGCGGCCCCAAGGGCGCTATCTCCGGGACCATGGCCATGGTCATTGGTGCCTCCGACGAGGACCTTGCTAGAGCTATGCCCGTGCTGGAGGCAATGAGCGCCAAGCGCGTCCATGTAGGGGGCGTCGGTGCAGGTCATGTCGCAAAGATCGCCAACAACCTCTTCACCGCCTCCCACCTGATCGTGGCTGCCGAGGTCACGCGGATGGCTGCCAAGGCCGGCGTGCCCGTCGAGCGCCTGCTGCAAGGGATCAACGCCGGCTCCGGCCGAAGCTTCGTTACCGAACATAGCTTCCCGACGTGGATCATGAACGGCAAATTCGATTCGGGCTTCACCATGAAGCTGATGCGCAAGGACGTGCGCCTTTCGCAGGAACTGATCGGCGCACTCGACCTGGATCTTCCCCTGTCCGGCAAGGTCGCCGAGCTGTGGTCCAAGAGCAGTGAGACCATCCAAGACGATGAGGACTTTAATCGCATCGTTGAACTTGGCACGCGTCCCCAGCCCGCAAAGGCTTGAGCACTTCTAATAGGAGATCCTCACCATGAAGAACAACCTCACCGAACAACTGCTCGCGTCCTTTGGCGTCTTCTTTCCCCACGGCATCATCGGCTCCTATGTGAACGGCGAAATCCTGCAGGGCGAAGGCGAAGAGATCCCGCTGGTCAACCCTTCGACCGGCGAGACCTTCCTCAGCTACAAGGACGCCGGCAGCGCAGTCGTCAGCAAGGCGGTCGACGCGGCAGTCGCGGGCCAACGTGCCTGGGCAGCCGTCAGCCATGCGGAGCGCGGCCGCATCATGCAGGAGATCGGCCGTTTGCTACGGGCCAACCTCGAGCCGCTGGCGCAACTCGAATCGCTCTCTGCCGGCAAGCCCATCCGCGACTGCCGGGGCGAAGCGCTGCGCGTCGCAGAGATGTTCGAGTACTACGGGGGCTGGACCGACAAGGTCTACGGCAACGTCATCCCTGTGCCGAGCGGCCACCTCAACTTCACACGCCGGGAGCCATGTGGCGTGGTCCTCCAGATCACGCCCTGGAACGCACCATTGAATACCTGTGGCTGGCAGATCGCACCGGCGATCTGCATGGGCAACGCCGTGTTGCTCAAGCCCTCCGAGCTCACCCCGCTGAGTTCGTTGGCCGTGGCCCTGCTGGCCGAGCAAGCAGGCCTACCCAAGGGCGTCATCAACATCCTCGCCGGCTACGGCCATACGACGGGGCAAGCGGCCCTGATGAGCCGCGCGACCAAGAAGGTGGTATTCGTGGGTTCCGTGCCCACCGGCAGCAAGATCGCCGCGGCCGCGGCGCAGCGCGGGATCCCTTGCCTGCTCGAGCTCGGTGGAAAGTCTGCCAATATCGTCTTCGAGGATGCAAACCTGGAGCGCGCTGCAATTGGCGCGCAGGCGGCGATTTTCGGCAACGCGGGCCAAAGCTGCGTGGCAGGCTCACGTCTGCTGGTACAACGCAGCATCTACGATAAGTTCGTGCAAATGGTGGCCGACGGCGCCCGCCAGCTTCGTGTCGGCGAGCCCACTGCACCGGAAACCGAGGTTGGGCCTGTTCAGAATGCCAAGCAGTTCAATCACGTCCTCAACATGATCCAAACCGGCGTGAAGGAAGGAGCAACGGTGGTGGAAGGAAGCAATGGCGAGGCATCGGGTCCCGGCTACTTCGTGCGCCCAACGGTGCTCAAGAACGTCACCAACGACATGACGGTGGCGCAGACCGAGATCTTCGGCCCAGTGGTCGTCGCCATTCCTTTCGATACGGAAGAAGACGCCATCCGCATCGCCAACGACAGCGACTTCGGCCTGGCCGGTGCGGTTTGGACGAGCGACATCGGCCGCGCCTACCGCGTGGCGTCCCAAGTCAAGGCTGGCACCTTCTGGGTGAATATGTACAAAGTCATCAACGTGGCCTCGCCCTTCGGCGGCTATGACGCTAGCGGCTATGGACGGTCCAGCGGCATCGAAGCGCTGCACGAGTACACCCAGGTGAAGAGCATTTGGGTTGAGACCGCCGTCAACCCGAACCAGCCGTTCGGCTACGCGCCGAGCCTGGACAGCTAAGGAGGTGGCGCGCGCGGCCGCGCCGGCCGCCACAACACCACGCGCCCGCGCGCCCTAACCCCACCCGGAGGATTCCACCATGTCCACTCATTCGTTGTCTGCCGCCACATCCGCGAGTACTACTGGCGACAAGGCCAGGCTCTTCTTCTTCGCATTCGTTCTGGTCGTCGTCGCCGAGTTCATCGGCAACGTCAGCGTCCCGCTCGGCCCGGCCAAGATCGTTCTACTTCCCTTACTCTGGGCATTGCTGATGGGCGGGGCCTGGGGCCTAGCCAGCAAGCGGCTCCCCCCAGGTGTCGCAGTGAGCACGGAACTCCAGCGTGTCGCTGCAACGATCCTTCAGCCGGCACTGCTCTTGTTCATTGCCAAACTGGCACTGCTGGTGGGAGGCTCGCTCCCCAAGATCGCAGCCTCCGGTTTCGGCCTGGTCTTCCAGGAGTTCGGCCACTTCTTCGGCACGATGGTGTTCGGACTGCCGATTGCGCTGCTCCTGGGCATCAAGCGCCAGGCCATCGGAGCGACGTTTTCCGTAGGGCGCGAACCAAGCCTGGCGATCATCGGAGAGAAGTTCGGCATGCAGTCTCCCGAGGGCCAGGGAGTACTGGCCGAGTACTTGACGGGCACGGTCTTCGGCGCGGTGTTCATCGCCGTGGTGGCGGGCCTGATCGCCAGCCTCAACATCTTCAACCCCCTTGCCCTGGCCATGGGCGCCGGTGTCGGCTCCGGCAGCATGATGGCTGCCGCCGCCGGCTCGATCGCCGCCCAGCAGACGCCGGAGGTGGCCAAGGACGTCGCGACATTTGCGGCTGCCAGCAATCTAATCACGACGACGATTGGCACTTACTTCACCCTCTTCCTTTCCCTTCCCTTCACCATCTGGGCCTACGGTCGGCTGGAACCCCTGATCGGGCGCACGACCAGCGCCACCATTGAGTCGTCGCCCGCGCTGTCAGCGGACGTCCATGATCCCGCGCCGAGCCTGGGCATGCCAGGTCTGGTCCTCACCTGGGTGCTTGTGGCGGCCTTTGCCCTGTGCGGCAACTGGATTACCTACAAGACATCCCCCGTTGACCCTCTGGTGCTGGGCGGCATTGCCATCATCGTGGCGGTTGTGATCGTGGGCTACGCGCTCTACCGCTTGACTGGAGCGCGTCTGCCGGCCGTGGTCTGGGTGTCTCTTGTGGGTATGGTCCTGACGTTCCCCAGCTTCCCAGGCGCCGCGCACATCGCGGAGATGACGGGCAAGATCAATTTCCTGGCGCTATCCACCCCCATCCTCGCTTTCGCGGGACTCTCCATCGCCAAGGACGTTCCGGCATTCCGCAGGCTGGGCTGGCGCATTGTCGTCGTGTCCTTCGCGGCCAATTTTGGCACTTTTGTTGGCGCTGCGCTGATCGCACAGTTCTTTATGCATAAGCCGGTGATCTGAGCCATGTCCGATTTCACCCCTAACCTCGACCCTGACGTCGTCAACGCGATGTTTGCTTGGCGGCGCGACCTGCACGCTCACCCTGAACTGGCATTCGAAGAGCATCGCACGGCTGACCTAGTCGCCCGGGAACTGGCCAGCATGGGCATTGACGTGTATCGCGGCCTGGGCCGCACCGGCGTCGTCGGTACCATCACGACAGGAGAGGGTCCTAGTATTGGTTTGCGCGCCGATATGGATGCGCTGCCAGTGCAGGAACTCGGCATGGTTGCCCACGCCTCGACCCACAAGGGCATCATGCACGCATGCGGACACGACGGGCACACGGCCATGTTGCTTGGCGCCGCTCGTCATTTGGCCAAAGATCGGGATTTCAAAGGCACCATTCACTTCATCTTTCAGCCTGCCGAGGAGAACGAAGGCGGCGGTCGTGAGATGGTTGAGGATGGACTCTTCGAACGCTTTCCGTGTGATGCGGTCTATGGAATGCATAACTGGCCTGGGCTGCCGGCGGGGGAATTTGCCATCAACCACGGTCCAATGATGGCCGCACTCGACACGTTCGAGATCACAGTGCAAGGTCGGGGCTCGCATGCCGCTATGCCTGAGCGAGGGGTCGACCCGTTCATAAGCGTCGCACAGATCGTTCTAGGCCTGCAGACTATTCCAAGCCGGCTCGTGAGCGCCCTGGATACCATCGTGGTAAGTGTGACGCAGATTCATGGCGGGGACACCTGGAACGTGATCCCCGACAGCGTTCTGATCCGCGGCACCGTACGCTGCTTCGATGCCAAGGTACAGGACCGCGCAGAAGAAGCACTCAGGTCCATGGCAACAACACTGGCCGCGGCTCAGGGAGCCACTGCAAACGTTGAGTATTCGAGACGCTACCCAGCAACCGTGAACAGTTCGCAAGAGGCAGACAATGCAATCACGGCTGCGAAGGCTACCCGCGGGAGCCAGGGAGTACGTGTTGGCATCCCCCCTTCGATGGCGTCCGAGGATTTCGCATTCATGCTGCAGGCCCTACCCGGCGCCTACATCTGGTTGGGAGCTGATGGTCGCCAGCCAAGTGCTCCGCTGCATAACCCCCACTATGACTTCAACGACGAAACGCTTGTGGTGGGGGCGGCCTATTGGGTCTCGCTTGCGAATTATCTGTTGCCGGTTCTTTGAATCAGTTCATACCCCTCTCAGCGAGGGGGCGAAATATGCAGCATTGCTCCTCGCCTCTGGGGACGTTCGCTCAACTGCCACGAGCGTCCGCACCGATGAGCGGGCCTCCGGGCTCGGCCTGCGGAAGGTCCGGTAAGCGCCCATAAGCGGTCATCCAAGGCGGGGACGGTCATCGTCTCTTCATCGGCCATTGCGGACCATCGCGCATTCTCGCGGATTGCGGTTGAATGACTCCTTCGTGGACGAGTGGGCGTGCTGTTGTTATCGGCCAAAGGACATTTCACTCCGGCTCAAAATAGCGGCGGCCGGTCGCCGGTCGTCTCGTCCGATTTCTACGACGCTCCCTTTGGAGAGTCTTGGCGCTGTTTCCGCAGCGCCTGCCGCTCCCACGTTTGTTTTCGACTTGGATGCCTCCATTGGACACCAGGCGCGTAGACTTCCACTTTTGGGGCGGGTGTTCCATTGGGCTTGGTCAGAGCGTACGCATCGATATCGATCTCACGAGAAAGCAGAAATCTCAGGAAGTCGACTCGCTTGAACTCACATGTGACGTATATGCTTAATAGGACCAAGTAATGATGGAGCCCTGCTTCCCCGTATCTGCCATCGACCAATGCTCGATATTTTGCGAAGCGTTTCACAGCGTGTTCCGCATTGTTGTTGTTCCAAGGCACGTCGTCGTGATCCAGGAACGTGAACAATTTGTTCCGATACTTGAGCATCCTTCTTCGATACCCTTCGGCCAATTCGGACCGTCCACACTGCTGCTTCGAAAGGGACTCGTAGAACACATCTACATCGCGTTGATGTTTGCGAAGATTACGACGTCTGAGACCGTAACGATCTACTGTCGCAATGATGGTCCTCAGCAGTACACCGAGCTGCGATCCGATTTCCTTCAACTCCTCGTCCCAAGGACTGCTCAGGAGAGCGTTGTTGAAGTCCCTCAACAAGTGAATCAAACATTTTTGTTGTTCGCAATCAATCGAGTCGTAGGCAGCATAGAAATCGGAAACTAATACCCCACGGAAATCCTTGAGCAGTTCGGACAAAAAACCTCCCTCCCTTGATTTCCGATAAATAAAGACGACCTCCTCAAGACTGGCGAATACCCAAACGTAACCCTTTCCTACACGCGCAAGATGAACATCCGTTTCGTCGGCGTGGATCAAGTGCCCGGCAACCATCCTCTTCAAGAGGAGCTCGTATGTGGGTTCGTAGTAGTGAGCCAGGGCGGCCTTCCATGACCAAATATCAGGCGTATAAAGGGGCAACCCATAGCAGTCGTATAATGTTTCAGCGATTCCTCCGAACGTCATCCGATGCGCAACGTGCATATACATGGCCCAACTCTTGAGTGAGTGGCAGTGTTCTTCCAAGGTAAGATATTCCTGCGGTAAGAATTCAGTGCCGCATAAACCACACTGATGCCAGGAGGTCGTATAACGCGTGACACGCCTCCTTACTCCACTGGGCGAGAATACAAGGTCGTATGCCAAGCGAGATAACCGGCCGTCCGGTTTAATCCCCAGGTCGGATCCTCCACACGATGGACATTCTAGACAAACGATTTTCACTGTCCGGTTTACCGGCAATCGATTTTTGCCCCTCTTTCTTGCGCTCCTCTGTAATTCCATTCTGCGCTTACGGGCTGTGTTAGTTCGGATAAATACCTTATCCTGTTGGTAGTCAAAGTATGCCCGTTCATTGACAAAATCAAAATCTTTGATTACGAAGTTAACTTCGCGCCAATCAGGCCGCCTAAATTGCGGATCAATCTGTTCGACGAGCGAGACTTGATATCCGTCAACGCTCTCCACCGTCTGCCCTCCTAGCGTCTGCGTCGACGAAGGACACAGGGCATACAGAAACTGCGTCACCTTCTGTAACGCAACACAATCGTCGAAGTTGTATGTGATGAGTTTTTTCTTGAGAATTTTTGATCGCATCTCCTCCCACTGTCTCCGCCACACGATGCTCTGAATCCCTGACGCGTCGGGTTCGTTCCATTCGTACCGTAGATATCTACCTACGTCTTTCAGACTGTTAGAATAAGTGGGAAAGTAGATGTGTGCGCGAATGATCGACAGCACATTTACTGAGCGCGCTAGGATGCTCTTTACAAGTTCCTCTCGTCCCGATGATTTCATCATGCGACGCAGGAATGCTGTATCGTAGCCGCCGTAGGAGTATAGGCGGAAGTCCTCGTGCACTGACACAACATCGAGGAATCGCTGAAATATCAGGGGTTCCTCGGCACTGCTGTCTGCCCAAAATGAGTATTTTTTATTAATATCTCCCGCTTCGACGATCATTCCAACCAAATAGTCGAACCCCCTTTCTGGGTCGCCCTCGACGTCAAAAAAAATCCGAACTGTGCTGTTCGGCAGTTCAGGCGAACCTAGGACGTAAATCTTCTTATCCCGGATTGCCAAGGCTTGCAAGGCATGCTGGTGGGGCTGATCCTGTTGTTTCCGTTGAGGGACGCGCTTCTTTGGCCGGAATGTGCAGGATAGCTGGGTGACCGTGAAGATTCCCCTGCGGTTATACTTACTCACCTCATTCTCGCTCATGCCTCTCAATAAGCTAATGTCGTCCTTGGATAATGCCTCAGATTGGCATCGCTTGCGAAACTCGCAAATCTGGCAATGCGGGTTTAATCTTAATGTTGGTTTATTTTCCGTTTCTCGCATCTCCCTTATTTGATTTAACATACGCTGAGCCTGTGAGATGCCTCGGCCCAGCTTTACCTTATGGATTTCACAGTCCCGCCCATAAATTAATATGCCCCATTGAGGTTCCTTCCCCTGAACCGTGGCCAAAAATAAGGCGAGCACTTCAAGCAGGGCCTTTTGCTCCTTGCCAGGTCGCTTTCCCTCGTAAACCACGATAGGAATATAGTGAAAATCGCCGAGTCGCGATGATCCGTTCGATCGCCGTAGACCGTCAAAACGAATTTTCAGTTGATCTTCTTCATAAGTCATATCGAGCAGTAGGGGCACTCCGCGCCTCAACACTTCAAACGTGACGACGATGCCTTGCAGAAAATCCCGTTGTTCGTGAACCAACTTGGCCGCGGCGTCTTTCCGCATTCGATCTCTTGACTCCCTAAGCAGGAGATCGTAATCCGACGCGACACCCCGTTCTCCCGACAGTTGCAAGCTGCCTTTGTACCGGCACGTCAGATAGCTTTCAATAATCTCCGTCGTAATCTTCGCAGGCATTGCATCATCTCTTGTGCCACCCCGAGCCGGTCAGGAACGCATCACGCAAGCGTGGTAGCAACCCGGCGAAATTTGCGTCACGCAATTATCCTATTAATTTATATGAAAGAAATGCTCGTCGATTATCATGGTGAAGACCTGCGTCTAGATTAATTTCGCCTATTAATAGCTATTCTAGTGGCCGGTGGATTTTAAGCAAGCCGTAAAATGGGATTTTCCATAGAGTCGCGCGTAGACTTACAACGACGTCCAAAGTCTGAAGTGGCTCACCAACAACGAGAAAGGTGCCGTGTTGGCGCCTTCGCGACTGCCGACCTGAATGAACATCATTGAATGTGCGCGAGGTGCTGCCGGCTCGCGTAGACTGACCCGATAGGTTAGTCCGCAGTGGCCCTAAAAAACCTCTGCAGCAATACGCGTTCCCGTTGCCGGGAGGCGGACATTCGGAAAAGGTTGAAGCGGCTTTCGTCGAAAGTCCGCTAAGGCCGATGAAGCGACGGTCGCGGAAGCTGCCTTGAATGGCAGCTCCTCGGCCCCTTTGCGGACGGTCGCGAGAGGATGCCGGTAATTCGCCAATGTCCGCTACTTTGAGGACCAAGCATCTACTAGCGCTGTCGGCCAGTGCCGGTCGTTCGCCGGGTCAAAGATTGCCTAAAACTTGTGCCCTACAGCGTCTATAAATGAAGAACTTCGCTCACAAGGGGCCGTCATGCAAGACGAGTATCGCGCAGCATTCGAGCAGGCTTACGGCTTTGCCTTGGCATTCCATGACTCCCGCGGGCACCGAAGCCCGGCAGCGACTGTCAGCTTCGACGAATTGTGGGAGGCGCTGTACGTACCGACGCCGGATGATGGCATGGCAGCCCCCGACGTTATCAAGCAACTGGCCGCAGGCGTAGACGCCGGACTCATGGGGACTGCAGGACCTCGGTTCTTTGCCAAGGTCATAGGTGGCTCTCATCCGGTCGGAGTTGCGGTCGACTGGATGACAAGTATGTGGGGGCAAAACAGTGGCAGCTACCTCGCGTCTCCCGCAAGTGCCGTCACCGAGCAAATCGCCGCAGCATGGCTGCTCGATTTACTATCGCTTCCCACGAACTGCTCGATCGGATTCACGACTGGAGCGACGATGGCAAGTTTCGTTTGCCTCGCCGCAGCGAGAGGCAAGGTATTGGGACAGGCTGGCTGGAACGCAGATGCGGAGGGCTTGTTCGGCGCGCCACCCGTCAACGTATGCGTCGGCAACGATGCGCACGCAGCGATCTTTGCCGCGTTGCGTTATCTCGGACTCGGCCACGATCGTGTCCTTCGAATCCCGACAGATGATGCGGGCCGCATGGAGGTCGCCGCCCTGTCCAGTGCGTTGGCGTCTTGCTACGGGCCGCTGATCGTGATTGCGCAAGCCGGCCAAATCAACACAGGTGCATTCGACCCGTTCGATGAGATTGCGGACATCGTTCATCGCTATGGTGGATGGCTTCACGTCGATGGTGCGTTTGGCTTGTGGGCGCGAGCGTGCCCAACGTTAATGCATTTGACCGCAGGCATCGAGAAAGCGGACTCTTGGGCGACTGACGGGCACAAGTGGCTTCAAACGCCCTACGATTGTGGTTATGCCATCGTCCGGGACGCCGATGCCCATAGGCACGCGATGGCGTACGAAGCAAGCTATCTGCCGGCAGCAGGCGGTGAATGCCGGGAGCCCTTTCACTACGTGCCAGAACTTTCAAGGCGCGCGCGTGGCTTCGCGACCTGGGCGCTTATCCGTGCGCTCGGTCGGAGTGGCATCGCAGATATGATCGAACAGCACTGTCTTCTCGCCCGGCGTATGGCAGAGCGACTCACATCCGAAGCTGGCGTGGAGATCCTCAATCAAGTGGAACTGAACCAGTTTGTCGTGCAGTTCGGCACCGGGGAGCCGCCTGAGCGTCGAGATCAATTGACGAGGGCCACCATCGAAAGAATCCAGATTGCGGGGACATGCTACGTTGCCGGGGCCACATGGCACGACCGTCTGGTGATGCGCTTCTCCGTGATTTCCTGGGCGACGACCGAAGAGGATATCGATCGATCTGCCGATTCGATCGTGGCGGCCTGGCGACAAGTTAATACTGGCATAGCCCTCTGCTGATCGGAGCAGTGATAGCGCTTTTCCGAATAGTTGTCACCCCGATAGCATCGGGAAGCACCGCCGAAAACTATTGCGACGCGGAAGGATCGCCGGACCGATTTGCGCGGTAAGTACAACAACGTCATAAGGGGATGCTAGCGATGAAGATGCTATCGCGTGAATGGTGGCGGTCCGTTTCGCACCCGATCATTTGCTTCTTAGCGGATGCCGTGCCATATGCAAAAGTTGCCCTGATGGTAGCGGTATTAGGCGGTCCTTGGGCGTACGGCGTTTACGGTGCGAAGGCGTTGCCAGTGATAGGCTTCGGCATCGTATACGGTTGCTCTTTCAGCTCTCAGGGGAGAAAGGGAAGCATCTTTGGGATCATCGCCGTCCTTTACCTGGGTCCAGTTCTGGTACTCATGACCCCGATAGTCAAGACCACACATTTATCGTGGCTCTTTTCTGGGGTGAGCGGAATTCTTTCCGCGATGCTGTACGAGGCAGCCCGCGCCGTTGCCGAGTTAGATCAGAAGTCATGGTTTCGTGCGGGGTGGCGACGGCGTATTAAAAATGCCTATCGTACTCGTGGCTGGCAACTCAGCGCAATTCCAGCATTATACGTCGCTGGTTTTTTTCAAGCGCTACCGGAGTCAATGCAAACGAAGAACGCATTCTTTTTATCCTTCGGCGCGTTCGTGCTTGGTCAGTTTGCAGGTGCCTTTCTAACCTTGTTTCTACCTCTGGACCTCAGGCCAGCGGTCCTGTTTTACCGCGCCATGCGTGCGGGGCTGATCAGTTTCGCGCTTGGTTATGGACTGACCATAGTCCTCTTCGCGGGGTTTTACGCAGCTCTGTACCAATTTGATCACTCGTACTTTAGGGTCGCTGGAAGTGATCGCTTGAACATTGGAATCTGGGATTTCACCTATTTTTCACTAACCACGATAACGACTATCGGCCTCAGTGACATCAAACCAGACGTTGGCTCTTTCTGGCCTCAGGCGCTTGCGTCGGCAGAAATCCTCGTCGGGGTATTCTGGGTCGTGGTCTATTTTGCAGTGGCAATGGCACTACTCCAAGCCTATGTCAGGGACCTTGTAGATAAGCTAGGACACGCAGCCTCAGCGCAGGGACCGGACGCGTAAGCGACTGAATCTCTAATTTTATCTGGGCAACCGAGTTGCCCACTGGGAGGCGGTCCTGAAGTCGCGGCCTCGCTGGTTTCGACAGCCCCGACGCGACTTAAAGTACAAGAGCCGGGGCATCAAGCTAGGTCAGGGGTGCTTCCCAGTGGAGGTATCGCTGCGACTGGCATCGAGAATCGTTGCCAATTGGAACGGCGGTGGCTCAATGGATTTCGGGTGACCGCCTTGGCCGATGAGCCGCCATCCAGCCTCCGCTCGCGGAACGGCCGGTGAGGGGTGGCTAGCGGTCATCCAGTTCGAGGTTGGCGATCGTCGCTTCATCGGCCAAAAGCTGCCGTTCGCCCGCTGCCAATCGCGACCGGTCCGCAATGTCTGCTTCTGCCACGGGTCTGCCAGCAATTACGCTGTCACGCCACACTATCGCGCACGCGCTCTTCCAATCTGCTCGTCTGCCATACTCTGCGACTCCTCAAAGATCGCATAACAGATGCGCGCCCCGTCGAGGCCGAAGCTCACCCTGCGGTAGGCTGCCTGCCGCACCCTCTTCGCGGCAGTGGCTCTACGTTCTTCTTTCTTGTAAGGGTTCTGTTGCGGGGGGGGGATGCGACGGGATGCCTCAGGCTGGCACGCGTCCGATGGGCTATGTGGGTCTGCAGCGTGGCTTTAGCGAATGCCGCGTTTCATAATCGTTACACAAGCCATCTATCATCCGAGTCGGACCGAATATTCAATCACATGTCACCACGGCGTTTTCACACAGCCTCCGGCCGAAGCAGACAAGTGCGGGGGTATTCATCGTCCTTGGCGTCACGCGCTGCAATCCCCTTTGCTTCCTGGAACTCGCCGCCAATCTGGTCACTACTTCCCGTAATCAGCCACTTTGCATAATCGGCCAAATCCGCTGGTCGGCAACTGGCCGTTGCTAGCCGCGAGTATGTGCCACGGCCTAACTTGATAAACACCGCCCGCAACGCGCGATATATCCAGGGGCGAGACTGCGCTACCGGTGACGCCAGCGCGTCTCGCCCCATCGTTCATTGCATGTGCTGTCCTCCGTTGATGGCGATATTGGACCCGGTCACGTAGGCCGCATCCTCCGAGCACAAATAGGCGACCAAGGCTGCCACCTCCTCCGGCTTGCCGAGGCGGCCGACCGGAATCTGAGGCAGGATCTTCGTGTCCATGATCTCCTGCGGCACGGCAGTAACCATTTTGTTAGCCAAGTAGCCAGGCGAGATGGTGTTTACCGTCACCCCCTTCCTTGCGACTTTCGAAGGGGCATCGGAACGCTGCTGATGGACTTACTTTCGCCGCAGGAAGACAGGCTGCCGGCCGCCCGCTTCGACATCGATCTACTCGCTGCACGCCTGGTGCGAGCGACAGAGTGGGTAGCGGCGCGGCAAGGCACACCGCTGCGCTTGGGCTACTTCGGTGCCAGCACCGGCGCGGCCGCAGCGATCGGTGCCGCGACCGCGTCACCGATCCAGATCTACGCGATCGTTTCGCGAGGCGGCAGACCCGACCTGGCCGGCGCCAAGGTCCTCGCAACGTTGCTTGCGCCCGCCTTGCTGATTGTTGGCGAGCTCGATACCAACGTCATCAAACCGAATCAGTCGGCCTTCGCCCTTCTCACATGTCAGAAGGAAATGGTGACCGTGCCCGGTGCCACCCATTTGTTCGAGGAGCCGGGCACGCTGGAGGCAGTAGCGCTGCTCGCGGCACAGTGGTTCCAGCGCTATCTTGGCAACGGATGAGGCTACTTCGGCTTCGCGGCAGGCGAACGTGACATCTCGCTGAATGGCTCTATGTGGGGTAGCCACCAGGCCTGCTACCTCTTCCTTCGCTGCGCCATACCCTGTATGGGGCGCATCCGGGTCGCGAATCTCTTTCGAGCGGCTTATCCACAGCCGTCGGCTGCGCCGACGGCGCTCCATCCCTGGTCAGAATTCAGTCGGCGCCGATGGTCAGAATCGCCAACAGGTCACTTGCTCGCGGCCTGTACCGCCTGTTCAACGAGGGTCGCAAACAGAGCGTGCAAATGCGTCGTCGGGTGGACATCATCCGCAAACATATAGGTTTGGTCCGCATCGGGTACCGTATAAGTCTTTGGCGAACAGAACAGGGCACTGATCTCGATCTCTTTCGCGAGCAGTTGCAGATTGCACCCGGTACCGGTGTTGCTGATCAGGAAGCCATTCGCCTTGAAATTGGTGAGGACGGTATTGATGAAGGTGAACTGATCGATATTGACCACCAGGTTCTGGATGCCCGCCGCCTGCAGCGCGCTCGTCAAGGTTGAATTGAATGTCAGTGACAGCCCGGTCAGCAATGCCCCGCCGTCAGCGCTGCCAAAGCCAAAGGGCGTAGCGCCGATATTCCCGACGTTCGACACGACCACGTGCTTGGCCCCGCCTTGCAGGATCTGCCCGACGATAGTTGCCAATTGCTGCGCGGCAAGGCTCACCGCCTGCTCCGCTTGCGCTCTTGATTCGCTACCGGCTGCAGTGAGCTGCGCGTGAATCAGGATGTCGCTTCCGCCGCCCTGGACAAGCACAAGCTGGCCAGCGTTGAAGCTCGTGTGTGCGGCGAGGTAGTTCTGTACCTGCTTTGCAATCGGGACGGTAGTCGCGCCAAGCCCATTGGCCTGAAAATGGATGCCATTCGGATCCGTCACACGCGCGCCGCCTTGTGCATAGCCAAGACCCTCCGGATGTGCAGTGAGCGGAAATCCGTAGCCACCGGTAAAAGCGGCTGTCAGCGTGCCACCAAAGAAATTCGCGACATCCTGCGTCCACACCTGGCCGGGGTTGGTAGTGAAGCGCCCCCCGCCTACTACCTGCGCTACCGGCGCGTACGTGCCTACATCAGACACGCTGTCGCCGAACGACACCACTTGGAAGCTCACGCTGGTCGCGGGTGGTGGATTGCTCGCAGGCTTGTTGTCGTTCCCAAAATTGCAGGCAGCGAGCATCGCCACCACTACGCCCAAGATGCCGAACCGTAGCGAGCGGACGACGCTATGAAGTGGCGTGTTCATGGACTGACCTCCATGTGCGAATGAAATCCAGATCGAAATCGGGGACGATCTCGAAAAGCTGCAACACCTGATCCAGCGTCTGGTGGTGCAGGCCGGTCCCCGGCTACGATATCGTTTCAAACGCCGCAGGCGCTGCGCTCACGCGGGGGCGAAAGGCTGCTTCAGCTCTGATTGTTGAAAGTTAGCTTAGATTATGGCCACGTGAGTATCAATGAAGCCTTCAGAAAAAAATTGCACATCCCAGGTGCACACCACTTAATTTCAAAACTGAAACAGTCCCAGAGTGGCCCTCCTATGTCTGGGCTTGGGGCGACGTGTATATCCAGTCAGCATTTCTGCGGCAAGGGGGACTTTCATGCCAGCACGCCGTGCTCGCCGACTTGCGAGATTCCGCCAAGCGCGAGGTGAAGCCAGCATCGAGGAACTGCTGGCCGGAGCGGTCGCGGCTGCGGCGCAGATGAGGGCGATCGAGCCAGCCGAGTTCAGGACGGGTCATTGTTGACACGACGATACAAGAGAAGGCCGTTGGTCATCGTATTGTTGTATCGCATCACGTCGTGATGACGATGCGCTCACAAGTGACTGAGATCCGCAGTTCGCCGCCCAGCGGCCCACGAAGCAGTCATTCGACCGAAATTCCCAACGACGCGCAAGTGCCGTTTCGGCCGATGAAGAGCCAATCTCCAACCTCAGCTAGGATGACCGCTCACAGCCCCTCACCGGACTTTCGGCAAGCGGTGGCCGGATGCCTGCTCGTCGGGTGCGCTGCGAAAAGGCGGCGCTTTTCCAGTGGGTGCAAGCCCCACCCGGCAACCGCTCCAGCCGGAAGCAACCGGAGCAATCGTGGAGGTAATGAAGGGGTCGAAGCCTTCGGTGATGCGTGTCACGAATTGGTGACAGCGCGAGCGTGCAGGCCGTAACGCGAGTGAACGCTGAGTAAGCCTCGAAAAGGGCGATGCGCAGGCCGACCCGAGTCCGATGTCGGGGAAGGCTGATACGGTTGGGCGAATGAGCAGGCAGGACGCCCAGCCGCTGCGCCGGGGTAGTGGCGACAACATGCACACAAGGAAAGCGCACGCAACACGGGAAGCCCCTTGGCGTGGTCAGGGATGATCAGGCGTGCATGTTCGTGGTCTTCGAGCAGGCGCACCCGGTTGTTCCTGAGCGTGTACAACGCACCGCCCGGCGATTTTCGACGGGTGCCACGCGCCAAATTGCCCCCGATGGCGAGGGGCGACCGATATGCCCTACACACAAAATTCCATACCGGCCCATGTCGGCGGACTTCCGCCTCCCTCACGGATGATGCATCCCTGCGCCATGAGAGTCTCGGTAAGGGCCGGCGCGGAAGCCACCCGGAGGTACAGCACGAAAGCCGCGTCCGCGCCCGTCCCCCCGGAATCCGCTCATGCCCCCACAGCGGACAAAGACACCATGCATCGGATGCACACAAGGAAATCGGTCGACGAAGACTGTGCCAAGCCCGACCCCCGCCAACGCTGCGTTCCAGGGCTCGGCGTAATAGGCCGACTGGGGGTAGAAATCGACCACTCCGCCCACACTGTCCATGAACTGCCAACTACCGTCCGGCTGCCTGCATGCTATGCCGATCACCTGCTGTGGCACGTTGTCGATCACAGCCTGCACAGCCACCTGGTCGCATGGCATTCCAGTGGCCCAAGTCCGGCTGGCCATGGTCTGCGCGGCCACGCTCGCGCCCAGGCCTAGGCTGGCGCATATCGCCGCCACCTTTCCCATTGCCCTGACCATGATGTCAGCCTCCCGCTATCGCCCGGCGCCTGCATCCCACTGCACATCTGTTCGCCATCGGGACTGCATGTCCCGGCGCAGCCCCGCATCATGCAAATACTCTAGGACGCCGTCCTATTCCCTGCCAGAGATTCGGCGCCGATGAAGAGATGATCACCGCCCTCGGCTCGGATGACCGCTCGTCGCCTCTTACCGGCCGTTCGGCGGGCAGAGGCCGGATGACAGTTCCTCGGCCAATCCAGCCCTTCGCACCTCCCGAATGCGGTCATTGCTCAATGACCGGTGTCGAGCAGCGGGAACAGCGGTATCGACCCTCAACGGACGGTCGTCCAGGTTTGAAAGCAACGGGAGCTTATGAGGCACAATGGTCGCCCGTGCCGTTACGACGCCCACACGCGCTCAACAGTTGCAGCCCTTTGAAGTGCGCCTCCAGCCGTTCGGTTGATCTCGGCGCTCGTCACTCGAGGGTCGGCGCCGCATGATCCGTTCCCATCGTCTGGCTTACGATGGTCTCCACGCCGTCACCGTTCACTGTATGCACTGGTTTACCATTCCACACTAACGGCGTGGAGACCAGACCCCTATGGAACTCCGGCGATATGCAGGAGGAGTAGCGCAACTGGCTGCAGCAGCGCACCCGCAGCGCGTCCATCAGGCATCTCTGCGTGCATCGTCCGGCGCGCGCATCGAGACTATCAAGCAAGTGTATGAAAACTTGAACAGCCGCGGGCCGTCTGGACGATGCGGCGGGGCACAACGCCATTAGATGATGCCCGTGCCTTCATTAAATCCTCGCCCGATACAGGCCGGAATGACGGGTGAGAATCTTACCCGTGACTGTCGTGCGGACAGTGGCGACATCAGTGCGGCTTGCTACCGGTTGCGGCAAGGAGTTCCTTTACCGCCGTCCGAGCTCTTGTGGACACCTCCTGGTTATAGGCTAAGGTCAGACCATGCTCGACACATGGGTCGTAATAGGAAAAAGGCTTGTTTGTTGCCGCGTTCACGATCTCCCCATGTGCCGCCTCCTGCAAGCGGCAGTTCCCTGTCGTCTGCGCTTGCGGCAGTTTCAGTGGCGTCGCAAACACCTTGCTGTCAAACCCATGAAAGGCGCCAGGGTATTCGGTCAACTCGATATCCTTTCCGTTCACCCGCAGGCGATTGACATACTCCCGGCACGCTGTAACGGGAACGTAGTCGTCCGCACTGCCGTAGAAAATCCGCACCGGCTTGGCCGAGATATCTTCGTCCTGTCGATATCCTATGTTGCAAGGCGGATAGAAGGCCACGTAGGCGGAGAACTCGCGGCCGGAGGCCGGGCCATGCATCCGCTGGAACCGCTTCAGGCTCGCATAGAGCGCGGCGTGGCCGCCCCAGGACAGACCCATCAGCATTACCCTTTCGGGGTCGATGCGAGGGTGTTTCTGCAGCGTTTCCAGCGCACGGTAGGCGTCCTCTATCTGCACGAGGCGTCCTAGCTTGGACATGTCGTTGATGGTGCTGACGATGCCGCGACCGGTATAGCTATCGACGACGAAGGTGGCGACACCCATGGCAAGCAAGTCTTGCTCCCAATCCGTCACCGTGCTTGTGATGCCTGCTGTACCGTGCAACAGAACGACAACCTGGAATCGCTCCGTGCCCGCACGCGGCAGCCGCAGTTCACCGGCGATCGTGACAGGCTTGCCCGGGCTGTCATCCAGAAATTCCTCGTCGGTCAGGGTACTTGATTGGAACGGAATGACCTCCAGGCGCGCGACCTGCGCATGCCCGAAACATGACAGGCTGGTGACGAAGACGGAAAACGCCACGGAAATGACGTGACGGAAATATGTACTGCAACTCTCGCGCGTAAGCATGGCTACCTCCTTATCCATCACGCGTTATTGGGCGACACAATGGGGGCAGGTTAATCCATGCTCTAGGAATTGCCACTCGGCGCTTCCCCTCAACGAAAAAGCACGCTGTCTCACGTGTTCCGAAGCTGGCAAACGCCGCCAGCTTTTCGTCCGGCACCCCTTTCAACTCGGGTCTATAAACAACACACAACGCAATTTTAGTGCCATTGCAGACTCGCACACTGACCGCAAAGGTCGAAAACGCGACTATGGCAACATTCGGTTAGTAAGCTCAACGTGACTTCGCGGAATGGCTTGCTTCGAATTCAGTGGTCGCCTATCCATAGACTTGTCACTCATCGTTTGAACAATAATCGGCCTGTCGAGGTGTCTTATGAAGACGCTGCTCACTGCCATCGTTCTTGTCCTGTGCCAAGAATGCGACTACCACTATCCCGAGCGTGTTCGCGATAGTGGTCGATCCGGTAGGGGACGACTTGGTCATACGCTTGGAGCGACCTGGTGCGAACATCACGGGGCTGACGAGCTTCGCCGTCCCCTTGCGGGAAAGGCTTCCCGCGAGGGCTGAAGAATGCTGGGCAGGCCCAGCTTACTGCCCCCGAAGAGACACGAAATGCCATTCGAGGCATCTGGTCATTCCGCCCGGGACAAGGGGATCACCGAATAAGTGCTCGTAGGGCAAGTCACGAGCGACTTGTCGCGACCCGGAACTCCAGCGGGAACGTTCGCACCGAACAACCAAGCGGCCCTCAATTGCGTTAGGGGGTAGACATCCAAGACGCATGAATGCCTCAAGCCCACTCTGTTCGGAGGTTGATTCGACGATGGCGATGTACTATCGTGCAAAGGCCGCCGTAACTTTGCCAACAAGGCCGGCGGTGTGCACGGCGTTTCCAAGCACCATCCTATTAGAGAGGCGCTTCAATCCGCGGACGTCGAGGTAAGTACCCTCCGTCGCGCCGCTCTCAATCCGATGCCGGGGATACACGGTCCTCCCGACCAGGAGAGATGCTATGGTGCGCCTCTTTCAGTCCCCGCTCGCGACAGCAACTCTGCTCGCAACACTTGCGTTTATTCCCCAGTCGGCGTTTGCCGATCCCAGCATTTCACAACCAGACGGAAGGGTGGGCTGCATCATCCGGAGCGCGAGTGGACTGCGATTCTTCGATCCATCGGGCCGCGACCGGAAAACCCTTGTCCAAGACATTGTGGCGACAACGAAGGCAAATGGTCCGCTGCCTGGGATCTCTTGCATCGCAGGCCAGGTACGGAATATGCCAGCGCCCTTGTACGCGAAACTCGCCGCGTTGTACCCCGGCAGATACGCCCCGCTTGCACTGAAGCCGCTCCCCGCTACCGCTACGCAAGCGGCGAGTAGCGCTCAGCCCCCCCGCTACAAATATTTGGGTCTTGACGGCTTTGTGCCATCTGGATTCTATCCGGGCTTTGCTCCGGTCTCGATCACTGAAGGAGGCAGCATATTTGGATGGATATTTGACACCGCCGCTGGGGTCCCATATATCGCCGTTTTCGAACGCGGGTCAGTTACTCCGCTCCAGTCAGGCTTGGCCTATTCCGGCAGCCGCAATGGCATCGTTGGCGGAGCGCTGCTGTTGGATTTGAGCACCTTCCAACAGCAGGCGGCTCTATACCGCGGGAACTCGGTGGAATTAGTTCCGCCAGTTCAGGGGCAATTCGGCAGCTTCGTCGCACTCGTGAACGACCAGGGGACCGCTTTGATTAATTGGAGTACCGTGGAGGGCGAGGAGAATTTTGCGATTTACAAATTTGGAGCAGTGACAAAAATTGATTTTGGATCCGACTTCGTTCAGGTCTTCCCCGCCGGTATAAACAACAACGGCATCATTGCTGGATGGGCACTAATGGCAGGAAATACATTCCGCGGGTTTCGATACAATACTCGCACGGGAGAGAGGATCCTGCTGAACCCGCTGCCTAGCGATCATGACGTGTTCATCGGAGGGATTAATGAGAGCGGTGACGTCGTTGGCACGTCGCTCGTGCTTGGCGGAGTCCAGCATATTGGGTTCTGGCGCGGGACTGAGTTTGTCAACTACTTTACCGAAGGAACACCAGAGATCCCAGCGGTAGGATATGCAACGAGCATTAATGACCGCAATCTGATCGTCGTTAGCGACCTTGATCAGACCAGCACTCCGAATCCAAATGACGTTTTTTTGGTACCGAGCCCCGGCCAGCGATTTAGCATGAACGCGTTGACAGGTGGGGTGCCACCCGACCTAGGTACATTCCCCCAAGTCTTCGGCGTCAATAACCGCGGCAAGATAATAGGCACGTCGCAGGATGGTGTCGTCAATTTCCTGCTTGAGCCCACGCCCTAAGTTGCCAAGCGCCGCGATGATCGGGTTGATTGCCGTCACCAAAAAGCATTGACGCTGCGGGATCCACAATTGCGCGGGGTCCCGCAATGCGCACGCGGCCGAGTTTCAGTGCGGAAGGGGTGGGCTGCTAGGGTAAGCAAGCGTGGTCGGGTTGGTCAGGCCGAACGTCAAATAGTACGGCACCTGAAGCGGGCCACCCGCCGGCACAAAAACATCGAATGCCTTTGTGCTCACGTCATAGCGGCGCACCGAGCCGGTATCAGGCCCGTTCCCAGAGATAGGCACAAACAGTTTTCCCCCTGGACCGAATAGGAGCGCCTGTGCGTAGGCACGAGCGGAGCCGACCTGGTCGAGGTTTATCTGATCCAAGAAAGCGCCCTGAGTCCCACCGTAGGGACCTTGGAAGATTACGATCTTGTCATTGTCCTTATCATTCGCTCGGAAGCTCGTGATGAGCGGGATCACGAGCGTTCGCTACAGTAGGCTCAATGCATCCGATCGGCACCCTCCTCCCTTCCCAACCGGCCTGCAGCCAGATCCCCGGTCCATTCGCGTGCCTCCTCATGGCGTTTGCAGCGTGCCGTCGACGAGGCGCGTCTGAGTCCAGGTCGTGACAGTGTTGTCGCAGGGATACTTGGCCGCCTCGGCCTCGTCGATCTCCACTCCCAGGCCTGGCTTGTCGTTCGCATAGACATAGCCCCGGCGAAGCTCCGGCATGCCCGGAAACACGTCGAGCAGCGCCTCCTTCGGCCCCTTGAGCTCCTGGATCACGAAGTTGGGCGGCTCGGTGCCCGACCATTCCTGCACACCGAAATTTCGCGCTGCCAGGTCGATGTGAATGTTGGCCGCGTGCGCCAGTGGTGACATGTCGCCGGGGCCGTGCCAGGCTGTGCGTACGCCGTACTGTTCGGCGAAGAGTTGCAGTTTGCGTCCCGGGGTGATGCCACCCACCTGACTCAGGTGTACCCGGATGTAGTCAATCAGGCGCTCGGCGATCAGCGAGCGCCATTCAAACGGATGGTTGAACAGCTCTCCCTGCGCCAGCGGCGTGGTGGTTTTGGCGCGCAACTGGCGCAGCCATTCACTTTCTTCCAGCGGAATTGCGTCCTCCAGGAAGAAGAGTGCGTAAGGCTCCAACTCGCATGCGAGGCGGATGGCATCGATGGGGCGCAGACGCTCGTGCACGTCGTGGCACAGTTCAACATCGAGGCCGAGGCGACTGCGCAGGGCATCGAACATCTTGACCGTCTCGCGCATGTACTGTCGGCTGTCCAGATAGATCCCGTCCGGCGCGCCATTCGGCGCCGTCGACGGCGCTGGCCCGAAGTGCCCACCGCCGTAGCCGCCGCTCTGGCAGCGGATATGCGTGATGCCTTGCTCACGGTACTTGAGGATGTTGTCGCAGAGTTCCTCGATGTCCTTACCGTCCGCGTGGCGGTAGATGGGCACGCCCTCGCGGCACTTTCCACCGAACAGCTGGTACAGGGGCATGTTGGCGAGTTTGCCCTTGATATCCCACAACGCCATGTCGATGCCCGAAATGGCATTGTTCTCGATCGGGCCATTGCGCCAATAGGCGTTCTGATGCATGAGCTGCCAGAGTTCCTCGATGGCCTCGGCATCGCGGCCGACGAGCAACGGACGCAAGTATTCCTCGACAAGGCACTTCACCACGAGATGGCGGTACGCGAAGGTGGCACAACCGAGACCATAGAGGCCCGGCTGGTTGGTTTCGACCTTGACGACGACGAGATTGATACCCTCTGGCGCGGTCAAGATGACTTTGACGTCGGTAATCAGCGTGGACATTTGATTCCTTGAGTGGAGTGAATTGAAATTGCTATGCATCAACATTGGAGTGACTGCACATCCAACACCCGCTCTAGCGTGGAAAAAGTACCCGGCCTGGATCCTCGCCAGACCGCGCGGTTCCTCACGTGCGACGCAGTGAGAGCGACCGTTCACGCGTCGCGCGCAGGTCGGAATGCGCAGGCACGGTGATCATCAGGATGACCGACAGCAGCAGACCGCCCGCCATGAAGATGTACGAAGCCGCGGGGCTGCCGGTCACACCGTTCAGATACCCAACCACCCACGATCCAAGGAACGCGCCCAGCGCGCCGCATGCATTGATGAGCCCGATCGCGCCGCCCAGCACGTTGCTCGGAATCAACTCCGGCACGAGAGCGAAGAATGGGCCATACGGTGCATACATCGTCGCGCCCGCCACGACCAGAAGTGCAAACGAGATCCAGAAATGCGAGCTGCCGATCATGTACGAAGCGACGAGCGCGATGGTTCCGATGAGTAGTAGCGGCCAGACGAACAGTTTGCGATTGCGCGTCTTGTCCGAGAGCCACGACGCAAGCAGCATCAGGATGATCGCGGCGAGATACGGAACGGCGGAGAGCCAGCCAACCGACACGATATCGATCGTCGAAGCGGCCTTGAGAATCGACGGCAGCCACATGATGAAGCCATACACGCCGATGCTCCAAAGCGCATGAATCGCGCAGCACTTCAGCACGATCGACGAACGGAACGCCGCCTTGTAGTCGCGCACTGGAGGGATGTGCGCCTGCTCGGCCTTCAGACGCGCATCGAGTTCAGTCTTTTCGGCGTCGGTCAACCAGGGCGCATCGGCCGGGCGATCCTTCACCGTGAACCACCAGACCACCGCCCATGCGAGCGCCGGCAACCCTTCCAGGATGAACATCTGGCGCCAGCCAACGCTGCGGATCAGATAGCCCGATACCACCGACATCCACAGCACCGTGACCGGATTGCCGAGAATCAGGAACGTATTGGCGCGCGAGCGTTCGCTGCGCGTGAACCATCGGCTGATGTACATCAGCATCGACGGCATCACGGCCGCTTCCACCACGCCAAGCACGAAACGCAACACCATCAGCATCGGGATGTTGCTGACAATGCCGGTCGCTGCGGCGCACAGTCCCCACAAGATCAGGCTGAAGAAGATGAGCTTCTTCACGCTGTTACGCTGCGCATAGATCGCGCCGGGCACCTGAAACAGACAGTAGCCGAGAAAGAACAGCGAGCCGATCAGCGACGACGTGCCGGACGTGATGCCGAGATCCTTGTCGATCCCGGCTGCTGCTGCGAAACCGTAGTTCGCGCGATCCAGATAAGCAAGGCTGTAGGTGATGAAGATGATGGGCATCAGATACCACCATCTTTGGGTTGCTACGGGTTTGACGCTTTCCATGATGTCTCCTGATCGGTGCGGCGCACAGACGGGTTGCTTCGCGCGAGTGCTTTGTTTTGATGTTCGCCATGCGGACTCGCGTTCAAAGTACAGCCAGCCAGCCTCCGTCGACGTAGATGATCTGGCCGTTCACATAGCTCGATGCGGGCGAGGATAGGTACACCGCCGTTCCGACGAGCTCCTCCGGTTTTCCCCAGCGTTGCGATGGATTGCTGCTCTTGACCCAGGCGTCGAAAGTAGGGTTTTCGATAAGCGCCTTGTTCATGTCAGTCAGGATATAGCCCGGACCGATCGCATTTGCCTGTATGTCCGACGCCGCCCACTCGGCGCTCATAGCACGGGTCAGCATCTTGATGCCGCCCTTCGCCGCCGTATAGGCACCGACTGTCGCGCGCCCGGCTTCGCTCGTGAGCGAGCCGATATTGATGATCTTGCCGCCCGTGCCGCGCGCGATCATGCGTCGCGCCGCCTGCTTCGCGACAATGAACGCGCTTGTCAGGTTAGTGTCGATCACGCGCTGCCAGTCGCCCAGTTCGAGTTCGACTAGGGGCTTGCGGAACTGGATGCCGGCGTTGTTGACGACAATGTCGATCTGCACGCCGTCCCTGTCCCATTGCGCGAACGCGTCGGTGACAGCCTGTTCGTCGGTCACGTCGAACGCGCGGCCTTGCGCATTGAATCCTTTGCCTTTGAGCCGAGTGACCGCTTCCGCGACCGTATCGGCCCGCGTGCCGTTCAGGATCACGCTGGCGCCTGCGGCTGCCAGTCCCTCGGCGAGCGCGAAGCCGATGCCTCGTGTCGAGCCGGTTACGAGGGCCGTACGGCCGCTCAGATCGAATAACTGTGTCATGTGCTTGTCCTCTCGATGTTCAGGAACGAGGCGCAAGTGCGCCCCTCGAGACCGCTTTCACGGTCGCGATAACGTTGGTATCAGGTCTGCTGGCGAGGCTGCCGGGCGATTCGTTAAACGGGTTGGTCGTTGGCGGTACGGTTCAGGGTGGCGCGGTCCTCGAAATCCTTCTCGGCACGCTTGATGAGCGTCAGCACCGCCTCTTCAGCCGCTGCCGGATCGCCGTTCTCGATGGCAAAGCAAAGTGCTTCATGCATCGGCAGCGAACGAGCCGGACCACCAGCGACTTCGGAGCTGAGTTCGAAGCTTGTGCGCAAGATTGCCGACAACGCGTTCTGCATCTGCTGGACGAACTGGTTGTGGCAGGCGGTGAGGATTGCGCCGTGAAACGCCAGGTCGGCGGCAACGTAGTCGCCGTGGCCGGCAACCGCGCGCTCCATCGCCTTGAAAGCACGCCGCACCGCGACGCGGTCGTCCTCTGTCGCGCGCTTCGCGGCAAGCTTGGCAGCGTTAGGTTCGATGATCAGGCGCAATTCCATCAGATCGTCGATGAGCCCCTGGTCGATGGCACCCGCTCGCGCGCGCCATGTGATCACGTCCGGATCGAATAATTGCCATTGCGAACGCGGCAGCACGACCGTGCCGTACCGGCGGCGCACTTCGAGCATGCCCTTCGCGGAGAGCGACTTCATCGTCTCGCGGATCGTGATGCGGCTAACTTGCAGCTGCTCAGCGAGAACAGGCTCGGCCGGAAGAATTTCGCCCGGCAGGAATTTGCCCGAACAAATTTGCTCCCCCATCTGATTCAGAACCTGCCTGTGCAACGTCACCATGATACCCTTCCTTACATCATACGTATGATGTAGAAAGATAGGCGCGTGGAGGTCTTGTCGCAATCCGGGTTGACCCGGAGGTCAAAACTGGCGCCCGAACTGTGCGCTGCCGCCGACATGTGGCCCGCTGGCACAGACATGCATATTGGATCAGAGGGAATGGTCACGACTCTTCATTGCGCGAGATCGGCTCGTAAAGATACTCATCAGACACTTCTCGTCGGACGGCTGAAGTGAGTCCATTCGCACTGGTTATACTAAGTGCCCGCGTTTGAGCCAAGCGCCGCCCCCTGTGCCGAAAGACTGCAACGGATCAGCAGCTCCTGTTCGCGGCGCTAGAGTGGATTGGCGGTGTCGATTCCGAGCACCGCTTCGGGTCCGGCGAATGGGCGCTTGGCGTACACGCCCCATTCGCTGGCGCACAGCGGTGCGAGCCACTGGGCAAAGACAGCCGAATTGGCCAGCTCCGTGCACTCACCGATGCGAGAGCGGTCTAGCAGCGATGCGCCGGGTCGGAAGAGCCTCGAAACTCGGGTGCCACTGATCAACGAGAGCCTCACCGCGTGCGCACGCCTATCCCGGCCGGCGCCGAAGCCGGGCTTTTCAACACTATCGGCTATGAGGCGTCGTTCGCCTGTACCGTCACATAGGCGGTCCGCAGCCGCTCCGATCTCCGCCCCCGCCTAGCAGCCGCCGCGCCGCCTCCACCTGCGCGGCGCGCAGTGGCAGCATCACGCCATGGTCCAGCACAACCTGCTGGCCCTCCCGGCTCAAGATGAAGCGGGCAAATTCCCGTAGCGTCGGCGCCACAGGGCGGTCCGGCGAGCTGGACAGCACGATATAGGCGGCGCGGCCAAGCGGGTAGCGCGCGAGCGCAACATCCTCATAGGTCGCGTCAACTGCGGGGGCGCCAGCGGACTCGGCCAGGGCCACCGTCCTTATACCCGCGATCAGATGCCCCATGCCGGTGAACCCGATCGCGTACGGGTCGGCCGCCACCTGATCGGGCACATCCGCCTCGGTCCCCTTCCCAGGGATGTCGTCACGCCATTGCCCCTGTGTTTCGCCGACGCTCAGGATTCGCTCGTGCATGACGATGGCCCGCGCGGAGGCTTCGGCCCCGCGCCATGCGGCGGCCCCTGCCACGCGCACCGGCTTGTCCGCCCACGCGGCCACGCGGCCACGCCCAGGTCGCCCCAGGTGCGCACCGGTCCATGCCCGCGCAGGCGGCTCTTCGAGAACACGGCATCCAGCTGGGCCAGCGTCATTGACTTGAGCGGATTGACCTCATTGACGATCACCCCAATGGCATCAACATAGCCAAAGTGCCGCCAGGCGCCACCAACGGCGGGAATGGGTTGCGGCGGCACGCCATGCGCGGCGCGGTAGGCGCCCACGTCAGCCTTTGTCATGTCGCGCGAGACAAAGGCGAAGTCACTGCCGCCATCCAGAAACCGCTGCAGCGGCGGGCTCAGCGCGCCTTGCGGCGCAAGGTACGGGGGCGCCGCGTCAATGCGTACGCCTGGGTGCCGCAGCTGGAATGCCGCGATCCAGCCCTGCACCAGCTTGGGCAGGATGGCCGGCACGCTACCCGCGAATGCGCCGTCCAGCGGCTGCGCGGAACAAGGCACGTAAGCAGGCAGATCCCCGTCAAGCCGAGGCTGGAGGAACTCGGGTGTCGGCAGCGGCCGTCCATCGCGGCTCCAGTCCGCAGTGGATCCGGTGTCCCCGCCGGCCGCAGCGGCCGCAGCGGCCGCTGCGCCAGCCAACAACATGGCAGCGCCCCAGAGGACCCGGCGCATCCCGGGATACACGCGACGAATGATGCAATCAGCGCCCGACATGTGATGCCTCAACCGCCGCAACAACCCCTGAGCCAGAACCGCGACGGCCATTGCTCAGCTGGTCAAACCACAGGTACAGCACTGGCGTAATAAAGACTGTGATCAACTGCGAGAAGACCAGGCCACCCACAATTACGACACCCAGCGGTTGGCGCAGCTCTGCACCAGCGCCGATCCCTAGCGCGAGCGGCAGCGCACCGACAATGGCGCAGAACGTTGTCATCATGATCGGACGAAATCGAAGCAGGCATGCCTGCTGGAGCACCTATGACGCCACGATCCGCTCACCGCTGGCGATAAAGCGCGGGTACAACACTCCTTCCTTTAGCGATTTCGCCGACTAGCCTGGCGCGTGGAGCAGACGCATCCTGACCATCGCAGCAACGTTTCCGTCGCTGCGCCCACACACCCTACCTCTGGCCGTGGATTCTGTTTTGGCATTCTGAGCAGGCTGCCACGGGCCTGTGTTGTCGGCTGAACCGCTGGAAATACGCATGCGGCCACCTCGCATGACCCGATCATCCCGCCGCTGTGTATTGGGCTTCGTGATTGGTATCCCCGCCTCCAGGCGATCGAGATGTATGGCTAATGGGTGTGCCCTTTGGAGTGTCCGTGTCCGGATAAACTGTGTCCCCTCCAGCCGCACAGGCCGAAACTGCCCGCAAAGCTAGGAGCCGTCACGTGTTGGACGTCCTCAGTATTGGCCATCGTAGGCGCACCAATGAACGGAAAGAAGCCAGTCAGCATATGGACAGTGCACGAGTGCGCGAGTGCGCGAGTGCGCGGTGTCCACGGAAGGCTGGCAATGGAAGCAGCTGCTCGGCTGCCCTGCGGACCGTGCACGCGCTGAGTTTTCGAGTACCACTGCCGTTGAGGTCGGCACCTATGAATTCTTGGCCCACCGTTACCTGGGCATACGGTAATTATCGCTTATTTTCGTTTGCTTGAGTATAAAAATACGGACCTCATAATATTTTCTAATTTTTTCTCATAAAAACGATCGACTCTTCATAGCACGATCCTCAGATATTGGTCCGAAAAGACAAACTTTCTCATATGATTAACCGCTGAATTTACGCGCCGCCCCAATGCCATCAGCATTTTCCCACCATTTTATTTTAAATAAAAAATACGGCAAAGAATCGCACGTGCGCGTCTCGGGGATCGCCTGGTCAGTCACAACGGCAACCACAAGCACCTCGGCGCAAGCGGGCGAAATATTCCCGGGGCTTGAGCGCGATCGCGACGGCACCGAGGAAAAAAGTGAGCCCATGTTCCTCTGCTGCTTCTCGCAGCGTGTCGCAAACGATGCCTGGCTCGACGATCGCAGTGCCGTCTTCGGCGCTCAACTCCAGAAGCCCGTTGCAGTGCTTGGATATCCTCGCCATGCTCATCGGAATGATGCCGGCTGCGGCGGCGCCGGAAAGGCCCCGGGCAATAGCAAGAGCGGTCATTGTCGGCGCCAGCGCCGCCAGAACATTTGCCACGGAGCACGCCGCCAGCGCGGCGGAGATGACCCGCAGCTTGCCAAAGCTGTCGCCAAGTGGTCCATAGACGAGTTGCAGGAGGCCATAGGCCAGTACAAAGGCCGATATGGACCACCCCGCGACGCCGACAGGCACCCCGAAGTCCGCCGACAGCGCCGGAAGCAGGACATCGCAGGCACGCATCGAGGCCATGCTCAGGGCCGCCGCGATCGACAGCGACAGTCTCACTTGGCAGCCCTCGTCACCGAATAGGCGCGCTGCGGCTTCGCAATCATGAAGACGGCACCTGCAGCAGCCAGTGCCGGCACCACCAGCAAGCCGAAGACATCGCCGAAGCCCCAGCCGACGCCAAGCAGTGCCGCGCCGATGAATGATCCGGCAATGCCACCGATCCGTCCGATGCCCTGCATCCAGGCGACGCCGGTAGTACGGGCCTCGGTTGGATAGAGAGTCGCGGCATAGGTGGACATTGACGTCGCCGCGCTCGTGACAAGCGTGCCGCACAGGAAGAGCGAGACGCCAAGGAACGCCGGATGGTCGAGGCTGCGCCCCACGACAGTGACAAGCACGGCCGCCAGCATGTACGCGACGACGATGATGCGATTGGCATCGAAGCGATCCATCAGCCAGCCTGCCACCAGGTTGCCGAGCAAGCCGCCAAGCGGAAACACGGAAGCCAGCAACGCACCGTGTTCGACGCTGAATCCCGCCTCGCGGAACAGCGTCGGCATCCAGTTCGTCATGAGGTAGTAGATCACCAGCCCCATGAAGCACGACAGCCAGAGCAGGAGCGTGCGCCGCCGATACACGTCCGACAGGATGAGCCCCAGCACCGATGCCTTTTGCCGCGACCCGACCTGGGCCGTCCGTGCGACGAACGTGCAGCCGTCCAGTCGCTGGTCGGGGGCGATGCGGTGCAGGATCCGTGCAATCTTTTCGCGCGTGCCCGGGCGTACCGCAAGGAATTGGGCGGACTCCGGCAGCAGCACGAGAAGCAGCACGGCCAGCGCCAGTGGCCCGATTCCGCCGGCCGTTAAGACGCTGCGCCAGCCGAAATGCGGAATCAACCACGCAGATGCCGCGCCGCCCGCCACCAGACCGCAGGAAAATCCACAGTACATCGCGTTGACCGTGAAGGCGCGAAGCCGCTCCGGCGCGTACTCCGACATCATGGTGATGGTCGTGGGCATCGCCGCGCCGAGTCCCAGTCCCGTCAGAAAGCGCAGCGCCGTCAAGGCGGTGATCGACTGCGCGTGTGCCGTGACGAGCGTCCACGCGCCGAAGGCCGTCACTGCCGCGACGAGCACGGTCTTGCGGCCAATGCGATCCGCCACAGGCCCCGCGAAGATCGCGCCGAGGCTGAGACCGGCCAGCGCCGCGCTCATGACGATGCCGAGTTCGCCGCGCGTGATCCCCCACTCCTGGGCAAGCGACGGCGCGATGAAGCCGATCGCCGCGGTGTCGTATCCGTCTGCCGCCACGACGAAGAAGCAGAATATGAGGACCAGCCACTGGCAAGGGGAAAAGCGTTCGGCGTCGACGAACGACTGCACGTCGATCGTGCGGGATGCCTGTTTCATCGGTTGTCTCCTATATGTGGGCAAGCGCTGTTCGCGCTTGCATCCTTTATGGGCCTCAGGCAGCCAGGTATCCGCCATCCACGGGCAGGGTCACCCCTGTTACGTAGGTGGACATCGACGAGGCGAGGAACAGCACCGCCCCCACCAGCTCTTCCGGCTTGCCCACGCGGTTCATGGGAATGCGGGTCATGAAGCGTTCGAGCTTGGCCGGGTCAGAGCGCGTCGAGACGGTCATCGGGGTTTCGATGACGCCCGGCGCGATGGCATTGACGCGCACGCCGTCGCGCGCAAGGTCGGCTGCCAGCGACTGGGTCAGCATCTTCACCGCGCCCTTGGAGGGCGAGTAGCCGAGGTTATTTGCCTGGCCAGAGAAGGACGCAATGGAAGCGACGTTGACGATGGCCCCCCTGGTCTTGCGCAGAGCCGGCAGCCACGCGTGACAGACGTTGAACGTCCCTTCGTGGTTGACCTTCATCACCTGCTGAAGGTTGTGCAGAGCGTAGGCGCTGTCGATGCCCTCGCGGATGAGGATGCCGGCGTTGTTCACCAGCACGTTGATGGGGCCGACTTTGGCCGTGATGTCCTCGGCAACGGCGCGGCATTGCGCGGCGTCAGTCACGTCCAGCGCGCAGGAGCGGGCCGCGTGTCCGCGGGCGTCGATCATCGCCGCGGTCTCGTGGGCATTGGCTTCGTTCATGTCGCTGACGACGACGGTCGCCCCCGCTTCGGCGAGTCCGATGGCGAGGGCCCGGCCATTGCCCTGGCCTGCGCCGGTAATGAAAGCGACCTTCCCGGTCAGTAGTTTGGGAATCATCATGATGGATTCGGAAGGAGATTCGGCAAGGAGAATCAGGTGGGCCGCGACCACCGCAAGGCAGTCGCGGGACGGCAGGATGGGGACGGCGATCAGTGCATCGCCAGCGGCTCTCGCGCGGGCGCCGCGGTCGCCTTCGGGCGCGAAGCGTGGACGTGATCGGCGATGTGGTTGCCCGCGACATAGCCGAAGGTCAGGCCAGGGCCCAGCGTGATGCCGGCGCCGCAGTACTCGCCGCCCATGATGCTCGCGGCATCGTTGCCAGCGGCGTACAGCCCGGGGATCGGCTCCCCTTCGCCGGAGACGACCTGGGCGTGCTCGTTCGTCCGGATTCCCACGAATGTCCCGAGGTCGCCCGGCACGAGCTTGAGCGCATAGAACGGGCCGGTGACCAGCGGCGCGACGCAAGGGTTGGGAGTATGCAGCGCATCGCCCTGGTAGCGGTTGTAGGCCTTGCTGCCGCGGCCGAACTCGGGGTCGCGCCCGTCTCGCGCGGTCTCGTTGTACTGGCGAACGGTGGTCGCGAGCGTCGCCGGATCGACGCCAATCTGCATCGCCAGGTCTTCGATCGTCTTGCCGCGCTTGAGGTAGCCATTGCGAGCTCCCAGTCCGGCAGGACGCGGACAAGTCTACCCGCGACAATGTCTCGACTCATCAGCCAGTCGCCTGCGCCTAGGATACCCACGCTCGCTCGCGCCGCAGCGAGCAGTGTTTCGCTATCGTTGGCGGTCAATGTTCCCTTCGTAATGATGGTCTCCCTGCGCTCTCCCTTCGATAGTCGCCATTCCGGGTATGACGCAAGGCCAGTGAAACCGAGGCAATTGTGCGACACAAGATCGCGAGGATTCTTCGGTGCACCATGTTCATTTATATATACCGGAGAGGCACACAAGATCCGACGATGATCACTCAGTTTCTTTGCGATCAACCTACTGTCAACCAGTTCCCCCACGCGAATCACGGCATCAAAGCCCTCGGCAACAATGTCGACGAAGCGCTCGCTGTAGTCTGCTTCGATGCTCACCAGCGGATGGGCGGCAAGAAACTCGGGCAACATTGGACCTAGCCAGAGGCGCCCCAGCGACGCAGGAAGCGCCAGGCGAAGGACGCCCCGAATCTCGGCAGCGCCCATCGATGCCTCCTGCTCTGCCTCGGTGATCAACCCCGCAGCCGAACTGAGACGCTCCACGAGACGCGCTCCCGCATCTGTCAATCTCACCTGGCGGGTGGTTCGCTCGATAAGCCGAATGCCAAGCCGTCGTTCCATGGCGGCAAGCCGCTTGGAGACCACAGTCGGATGACGTTGCAGTGTCCTGCCAGCAGCCACGAAAGAACGTTCCGTCGCGACAGCAAGGAGTGCTGCAATTTCGTCGATATGCCGGCTGTCCAATTGACTCATGGTGAGAGGCTCACGGTAAGTGCGCACGACGAGATGTGGTAGCAGAGCCTGTCTTCAATTTTTCGGCAGAGCGCTGCTCATCTCCGACTCCGCGGAATCATCACGGATTAAGGATGATTGCTCCGGCAGACTTGCCTCCTTCGAGGTCAGCATGCGCTCTGGCCACGTCCGTCAGCGCGTATTTTCCCCAGATCCTGGGCTTGATTATGCCGGTCGCTACAGCCGCCAGCACATCATCGGCACGTTGGTGATACTCATTGATGTCCGCGGTGTGCGCGCCCAGTGAGGAACGGGTCAAGAACAAAGATCCCTTCGCGTTGAGCATGCCAACTTCGACCGCGGGCGGTGCGCCCGAAGATGCCCCGAACGATACGAGCAGGCCTCGCGGCCGCAGGCTATCAAGAGACGCTTCGAAAGATGCACCACCGATCGGATCGTAGACGACATCCGCCTTTTTGCCCTTGGTGATTTCAGTGATGTCCGCTGCAAGGGTGCCGGCATTGAAAACCAGAACTGCATCACAGCCCTCCGCTTCGGCAGGTGCAACGCTCTCGGGCTTCGACACGATGCCGATTACAAACGCGCCAAGATGCTTGGCCCAAGGCACCATGATTTGTCCGACGGCACCAGCCGCGCCATAGAGAATCATGGTCGTACCCGGACCAACCGAATACGTGGACTTGAGAAGATACTGGGCAGTGATACCTTTGAAAAGCACGGCCGCGGCATCGTCTGCGGTCAAACGTTCGGGGAGGTGAATGAGTCTGTTGGCAGGGTAAAGCCGGCTGCTCGCGTACGCTCCGATGGGGCCAGTCGCGTACGCCACCCGGTCACCTACACGGACATTGTCTACGCCTGCCCCGATGGCAGCCACGCGACCCGCCCCTTCAAGACCGAGACCGGATGGCATCGGAACTGGCACTGCGCCATTCCGTTGCGTCACGTCGAGGAAGTTAACGCCAATCGCTTCCTGGTCGAGCCACACTTCGCCCGGCCCAGGTTCGCGCTCGTTCGTCGCTTCGATCTTCATCACGTCAGGACTACCTGTTTGGCTAAAGCGAACGATAGAGACCATGGCTTGCTCCTATGCTGATTGCGCGCGCAGCCATCCTGCACGCCAAGCAGAAATTATCGGTCTCCAATAATTTTCGAACAATACAGCCATTTTGCACGACATTGCTGCATGCCGTGCAGCAATTGGATTGGCCATGCGAGAGGACGAATGTCATGCGGCAACGGCAAGTCCTGGTTGCAGTTGAATGGCCGTTGGACCTGCGCCATCTCAACCTTGGTTCAACTGACGCCACCACTGCCCCAACGATGTCGTAGCGATCCAGCGCATCGCTCACAAATCCGCTTGCGATCATCCATCCGGCACCCAGTCCGTGGGGGCCGAGTCGCAACAGGAGAACGGTGAATGGGTGGTCAAGAAAGCCATCAAGAGCCGGACGGCAGGCCGACGGATGGACGGCCTAGTGCGGGTCCCGGTGTCAGGCCCCATGAACGAAACTCTCGTGGTACGTCAATCGACTGGTTCAATGCGCCGAAATGCACCAAGCAGCGCGAGGTCATAGGCAATCTTGAGCAGGCCGCAAGCGACCAGTGGTGCGCCGACCCAACCCATCGCCAACATGCCGCCCGCCAAGGTCGGACCCAGCGCGGAAGCCAGGCTCCTGGGTACCGCGGTCAGGCTGGCGGCAGCCGGGCGCTCGGGCGGCGTCACGACGGCCATCACATAGGCGGTCCTGGTCGGTACGTCCATCTGCGACAGCGCGCTGCGCGCGAGCAAGAGAGCCAGGGTCGCTACCAGGGAAGGGGAAAATGCCGCCCCGATCAGGCAGAGGCTGGACGGAATATGGGTGAACACCATGGTGTTCAGCAAGCCGAACCTGCGAGCCAGCGGCACGGCAACAAGCTGGGAGCCCGCGGAGAGCAACCCCGACAAGAAGAAGAACTGGCCGGCAGCCGCGGGTGAGAGACCGAATCGCTGCATCAGCCACAGTGCCAGCAGCGAGTTCACCACCAGCCCGCCGGCAAAGGCGTCCACGCTGAACAGCAGGGCAAGGCGAGTAACGATACTTCGAGACGGTCCAAGCGGCGCTCTTACCGCTGCCATGTGCGGCCGTGGCTCGGGCATGCGTGCATAGAGGAACCAGAGCGCGACACCGGTCAAGGCGTAGAGGACGAACATCGCGCGCATGGCGCTGAGGAACACTATCCCAAGTTGCGAGGCGAGCCAAGCCGGCAGCGCCGCAGCCAGTGCGCCAACGGCGGCGGAGAGGGCCCCCGTCAGACTGTAGCGGGCAAATAGTGCCGTGCGGGCATCGGAGGTAGCCGAGTCGGCAAGACGAGCCTGCTCCAGTGGCAGGAACACGCTGACGTCTCCGGAGCTCGGGTTGAGCGTACCGACGAAGGCGACGAGCAACAGCGGCCATAGTGAGGAGAGTCCGGCAAATCCGATGCCGGTCGCGGCCATCAACGCAGCCGCCAACACCAGCAGGCGGCGCTGCGGGTAGCGATGACCGAAGACGCCCACCAGTATCGTCGCCAGTGCTGAGCCGATCAGGGTGGCACTGCTGATCAATCCCACTGCCAGTTGCGCGAAACCGAGCGCTAGCAGGTACGCTGGCAGCAGGACAGCAATGAACCCGTCACAGAAGCCGCGTAGCGCGCGGCCGACGAGAAGTGGCAAGGCGCTGGCATCGACGCCTGCAGGCAGTACCAGGCGAGCGAGCCGAGCTTGGCCGGCAGTCACAGCCGGATCCTCAAGCGTTTGCATTGCAGTACGCGATCATTGGTTTCACATCTATTCTCGGTGCTATTTCGTAACGCCGGTTCCAAATGAGAAGGTGTCGAACAAGGTAACGCTGTCCGCCTTGGTCCATACGCCCACCGCGCCGGCGCCGCTGATGTGATCGTCCACCACATCGATGTAGCGCCTGCCGTCCAGCGTGACCTGGATATGGTTCCCAACGAATTCCACGCGCAGCGTATGCCAGACCCGGGCAGCGACAGGGGCCTCCTGATACTGGATCGTGTGCCTGCGGCCGCCTGTCGTGTGGTACAGCGAGACATTGTTCTCCAGTGCGTTCGCACGCGCGACGTAGTAGTTGTCGCCGTCCTTCCAGCGCCAGACGACACCGCCAGCCTGGTCTTCGCGACCGGAAATGGGCTTGAATTTCGCCTCGACGAAGCCATCGGCGATGGAGACGGCTGGCTTCACACACCAGGGGAAGTCTCCGAAGCCCGATTGCTTGAGCACGTTGGTGCCGGTCTGCGCAGTCGGGTCTGCCTCGACGGTCCATTTCGGCGTGCCGCGGCCAGTGACACCCGCCACCCATCCCGCGGGCAGTGCGCCTCGTTTGTCCTGGTTGAACATGATCGTTTCTCCAGTTGCCGGCATCGCTGTCAGCAGCATCCATACCATGAGCAGGATCGGCTTCACGGGCCACCTCCCGGGGCGATGATGTGCCTGAAAGTTCACGCAGGCATCTTCGGCGGCCAACGATGCGTTTCCGCCTGGCAATGCTGGCACCACGCATACAGGGCGTCGTACATCACCATGCCGTGCTTTAGCATCTCGTGGTCGTCGGAAAAGACCTGCGAAAGGCCCAGCGAGATAGCGTAAAGCCCTCCTGATTGCGGTGTGAGCTCTAGCTTTGATGTGTCCGCGCCCCGCACAATGCTCGCGAGTTGTTGCAAGGCGGGATCGTTCAGATGGTACTTGTTAAGGAAGGCGTCGAAGCTGCACAGTTCGCCGACATGGGAAAGCTCTACGCCGGGGATGTCATAGGGAACGGCACCAGTCTCGCCGGCGACTTTCACAACGTGGCCGGTCGGCACGTACAAAAATTCCGGCTCCTTGTCGATGAAACGGGCGATCAGCCAAGGGCAGGCAATCCGATCAATCTTCGGACGTTCGCGGGTAATCCATTTCATGGCTGACTCCTTACGGTTTGCCGATGGTCGGGTGATTGCCGGCGGCCCACTGCTCGATGCCGCCAGTGAGATAGGCTGCTCGGATACCTTCGTCCTCTAGCCGTGCGGCGCAGTCCTGGCTGACTTGGTGGCCATGCACGCAATAGACGATCACCAGCCGGCTGGAGTCGAGTTCGGCGATCCAGCTATCGGTGTCGTCGGGGTTGCGCCAGGAGGCACCGGTGATCATTTGCGCGCCGGCATCAAAGGCCGTCTTGCGTCTGACGTCGACAATCTGCGTTGGGACCGGACCTTGGATAGCTTCGGCAAGTTCGCGAGGAGAGATGGCGGTGGGCATGATCTGGTATCCGGAATTATTTTCGGGCCACGGCGAAGCGCTCGGCTGCCTGGGCCCAATGGATGTTCTGCATGAAGGCATCCACATAAGCCGCAGCTTTTGCGCCGAAGTCCATGTGGTAAGAATGCTCATACATGTCAAGCGCCAGGATCGGGGTAGCCCCGGCGAGGGTATGTGCGTGATCGGGCGCCCACTGGTTGACGAGCCGCTTGTCGCGCGGCGAGTAGGTCAGCAGCACCCATCCCGAGCCGCCGCCTAGCGCCTTGCCCATTGCGATGAACTCGGCCTGCCAGCGCGCCACGCTGCCGAAGTCACGAATAAGCGCCAACTCCAGCTCGCCGCCCAAGCTGCCGCCATCACCGAGCCCGTCGAAGTACACCTCGTGCAGGATCATCGAATTGGTGGCGATCAGTTCTTCCCGCTTCAGGCCATTGAGCACAAAGACGGGCGCTGTCGCCGGATCCAGCGCGGCAAGTTCCGCCGTGATGGCGTTCAATCGCTTTACCGCGCCGCCATAGTTGTTCTCGTAATGGCTGACGATCAGTTTTTCCGAGAGGCCGGTGAGCTTGCCTGGGTCGACGCCCAGCGGCTTCATTTGATAGGTCATGATGGATTCCTTGTTCGTGCGGCTCAGGCGTGGAGGAGTGGGTAGGCGACCAGGCCAGCCAGCGCTGCGCCGAGGACGATGACTGGCTCCGGCAGCTTCTTGAATTTCCAGAGTAGCGCGACCGTGACGAGCGCAAGCAAGACGGTAGGCAGATCGACAATCGAGCGTTTGGCCAGGACGATCACGGCACCCGTGATGGCCCCGACTGCCGCCGCCGTCACGCCATCGACGAAGGCGATGATGCCGGGGCGCTTCCCGTACTTCTTGAAGTAAGGTGCCGGGATCACGGTGAACAGGTAGCAAGGCAGGAAGGTGCCCAGCGCGGCCACGGACGCGCCCGATAGGCCGGCAACCAGATAGCCGATGAACCCGACCGTGATCACCACGGGGCCCGGCGTGATCATGGCCACTGCCACTGCGTCGACAAACTGTTTGTCGTTCAACCAATGGTGCTCGGTCACGACGCCGCCGTAGAGGAACGGCACGATGGCAAGCCCGGACCCGAATACGAAGGCGCCCGCTTTGGCGAAGAACACGCCAATCTGCGTCAACAACGGCCAGTCCACGGTGCTGACGATTCCGCTCACTGTGGGCACCTGCGTCGCCGCTATGGTATTGAGGCCGCCTAGACGCAGCCACTTCGGTGGCGCCCGCCAGAACCACACCACCATGCCGGCCGCGAGGAACAGCCAGGCAATCTCGGACTCGGTGACGACAGTCACCGTTGCCAGCACCAGGTAGATCACCCACAGCAGCTTGTCCTTGCCCACGCTTTTGTTCGTGAGCTTGTAGGCGCTGATCGCAATGATCCCGATGACCGCCGCACCGACCCCGTAGAACACCGACTGCATCCAGGTTAGTCCACCAAACCGGACGTAAGCCCAACCCAGTGCCACCACCATCAGGAAGGACGGAATTACGAATGCAATGCCGACCAAGGTCGCCCCGACGATGCGGTAGTGCACATAGCCGAGATAGATAGATAGCTGCGCGGCCAGCGGCCCGGGTGCCAACTGCGCCAGCGCCAGGCCTTCCTTGTAGTCGGCATCGGTAATCCACTTGCGCTCATCCACCAGGTCACGGTGCATGTAGCCGGCGAGGGCTACGGGGCCGCCGAAGCCCAGCGTACCCAGGCGCAACATATAGAGCACGAGTTGCCAGAGCGTATAGCCCGGGCGTTCGGCTACCGTCGCGTGAGGCATGTCGGTTTGCTGCAGGTTGCTCATGGATCTTCCTTGAGATGGGTTCAGCGACCCCTAGCGTTTTCGGTTGTTCAAGAAATGGGCATGTAGGGAATCCAGCACCAGGCCGATTTCGGCCAACAGCGCATCGTCGTCGGCTAGCCGCTCGCGGGCGCCGGCCAGAATCGCCTCGAACCCGCTCGCTTCCGGGACGGTCGGGCCGCCGACATCCAGCGCGTGGACCATCCCCGCCAGACGCTGCAATCCTGGATTTGCCTCCAGGGCAAAGCTGGCCAGCAGCACCTCGAAGGAAACCTTTTCGCCGACATGGGTGAATGTCGCGCCGTCGAAATCGAAGCCCAAGGCATCGGCGGGACAGTCGCCGGGGGCTTCGAGCCACAGAAAACGGGCATGGGGATCGATGAAGCGCTGGATCAACCACGCGCAAGCCACCCGGTCGACCCAAAGATGGCGGCGGGTCGCCCATAGCCGCCCCTGGTATTGCGTGGGGTCGCGTCGCGCGATTGCCCCTGCGGCGGGATGCGGCTCCCCCGGCGACAGGATCGTTTCAATGGCGCCCGTGAAGTCTTGCCACTGCGCCTCAGCACGCAAGGACGCCTCGTTGGGAAAGAAGTCGATCTTGCGGATCGCCTCGTAAATGCGGCCGAGCCGTCGTTGCAGACGATTGAGCTCGGCTTCACTTAGGCTGGAAAGCGTCTGGCGGGCTTCCGAGACGGACGCGAGGAGTTCGGCGTAGTCGCTCGATCTGTCGAACAATGCACGGTAAGCGGCAGCGTCGTCGTCCTCTTGGGGCTGCACCGTCAACAGCCAGGCTTGTCCGTCCCGCTGCTGTGTTTCGTCCGCCAACTCTCGGAACTGCTCCACTTGCTCGGCGCCGGCCGGCAGCAGATAAGCCCCGTCGCGCAAGGCGGCACCGCCTAACGCCTTGAGCGTGCGCCAGATCCGCATGCGGGCGGTCGCCCCCGATGTGGGAAGGCTGACAATCAGCAGGATCCAGGAATCTTGGGACGTGGTCATGGAAGACAGCATAGGGACCCATCGCTCAGGTTTCAATGATGTAGAGATCATTACAAAAACCTGGGGCCATTGAGGGGCGGTCCGCGAATCTCGATGGATCGTGACGCAGAATAAATAGTTGGCAGATGCCATCTGTCGCGAACCATGTGCGCCAAAAGTCCCGTCGCGAATGGGGACGTTGATAGTTCGAATCGCGACCCGGTTCCTGCACGCGCCGCTGACCAAGCCCAGGCAGGCGGCGAAGTCCGGTACGTGGGGGTCGCACAGCTCAAGCGAGCGGTCGCCCAACTCCTTGCCATACGTTCAGTTCCGGGCGGCCAATGTTCTGGCTATCGCGCAGTCGCCTTCAAGCCCTGGGCCGCCGCCTTAATGACGGTGGCCAGCACTTCGGGCTCTTAGACATATGAGGGTGAAGTTGCAAACAGAGGAATATGCGAACTAGGCAGCGAGCTCAACTGCTCTTGTTTCAAGCAAATCGATTAGTACGCGCTCAACACGACTTCCACCGACGCCAACGCGTTGATCTGCAGATATCAGTTTCAATGTATCGGCTGCCTCAGCGTACTGCCCTCTAGCAAACTGACTGACGGCATCAACCAGCCTGAGCGAGAGCCGCGTCTGGTCGCTGGGTTCCTTGGCCGTGATAGCCGCCTTGCTTTGCTCAAGCGCAGCAATATCGCCCGCCGATGCCTGAATTCCAGCAAGATGCAGCGCTATAAACGGATGCGACAGCATAGAGTTGAAGCGCTCGGACAGGGCGGAAACCGCGGCTGAAATCGGACGCGTAGCTCCTGTGCGCAGGTATTCACGCAACAAAAAACCGCCGCAATCGGCCAGAGTCAACACCGGACCACAGCGAGTGGTCTCTGGTGCACAGTAACGCTCATAGCGCTGCCATGCCTGCTCGGTTAACCCCAACTGCCACTCCGCCAGTGCCAGGTGCCACTGCACATGACCATACATAGCGTCGCCCTCCGCTGACGAGCGGTGCTCATTTAGCCAGATACCCAGCAATTCCAATGACTCTCCAGGTTCACCCTGGTCGTGTAGCACATGCGCATAGCTATGGATAACGTAGAGAGCCTGTGGGCGCTGCTGCAGTGCTCGTTCGACAAGTGCACGACCACGGTTCTGATCACCGGCCTCACTGGCTGCGAACCCCAGGCGTGCGAGCCAGGCCCAATCATCACGCAAACTGGGATCGACCGATTCCATGATCTTGAGAACGCGTTCAAGCTTGCGCGCACCGCCATAGAAGATCAGATAACCACAAAGTGCGAGATGACTAGCAGGTCACTGGGATTGGCAGCGATGTAGGCCTCAGTAGCTGCAAGGTTGGTGTAAGGGTCTTCGAGCAGGCCAAAGAGCGGAGCGCGGAGATATGCGCACGCTCCCAGGGCAGCGCAGCTCGTGCTGCCACTAGCGCACGCTCTTTGAAGAGATCGGCGTCCGCAGCCTTCGAGTCTTTAGCAAGCATATGGCGCGCAGCAAGGGCCAGGGCGAGATTGCCGTCCAGCGCCAAAGCTTGATCGAGGGCTTCCGCGGCGCCCGGCTCAGAACCGAGGATGCGATCAACAGCGAGCTGATACCGTTCCACAGCTTCTGGACGGTCAGTAGTAAGAGGTCTACCGGTACGCGCATCAATCATATTGGCTCCTCGAGTTGCAAATTGCTGATGCGATGCGCTCCGATGCGCTTTTAGCGTAGTCCAACCCAAGGCGTTGGGATGTCTGACAGCAGCGAACCTGTTTCGCCGCCGAGAGCACCCAGTTGCACACCGGCGCGCTGGGGGATGAGGTGCTCGACCAAGCTCGCCGCGGATTTGGAACAGACGATGAAATTTCAACGCGATCATCTAGCTGCTTTGGGACTTGGTCGCCAATGTCCGGAGTTGGCCGGGAAGAGTCGTCCGCCGCCTTGTCGGCCAACGGCGGTTCATCGGCCGAAGCAGCCATACGTCAGGCTACTTTCGCGGGCGCCCCCTCCTCTTCTTCTACAGGAAGGAGTCATTGTCCATCTTTGCATCACTGCGGACGCTCCGGCCTTCGTCATACCTTCCGGACTACCTGACGCTGCCGCGAGTGGCCGGGGTGGAGAGCAAAGTCACTTTTACCAGCCCCATTTGGGGGTATGGAACGTCTAGCAAGCTGCCGGCGTGCTACGTGATTCTTCTGACACCGGCTAACGGGTTGCTCTATCAGGCCCCTATCTATCGCCTAGAATCCATCAAGTGCAGCGGTAAAGCGGCCAAGTCCCACCGCTGGATTAAAAAAAAGCGGTGAGCCGACGCCCGGGCATGGCAAACCAGTGGCTTGAGGTGATGCATGGGTAACCCGGCCCAATGGGGCTTGGGGGAGACCTGAACAGCGTGGCTGTTGGCACCTTGTACTGTCATGGAACTCATTGTGGTGAATAGCCTCGGGAAGGTCTATGGGACGCGAGCCAGTCCAGTGTTCGCATTGCAGGATATTTGCTTTACGATCGAAAAGGGGCAATTCGTTGCCATCGTCGGTCCCTCCGGTTGCTGGAAGTCCACGCTTCTCAAAATCTTGTCCGGGCTAATTTCGCCCTCACAGGGCCAGGCGCGACTCTGCGACACTCCGATTGTCGGGCCGCGCCGGGACATTGGTGTCGTCTTTCAATCACCAGTCTTGTTTCCCTGGCGTACGGTTCTCGACAACATCATGCTTCCTGTGGACGTGCAGCGCTTGGGCCGTGACAAGATCAAGCCGCGCGCGATGGCGCTGCTCTCCCAAGTAGGCCTCCAAGGCTTCGAAGAACGCTATCCGCGGGAACTATCTGGCGGTATGCAGCAGCGCGCGGCCATCGTACGAGCGCTCATCCATGACCCCGCTATCCTGTTTATGGATGAGCCATTCGGCGCGCTGGATGCGATGACGCGAGAGCAGATGAACCTGCAGTTGCAGCACATCTGGCTCGAGCGGAAAGAGACCGTACTTTTTATCACGCACTCCATCCCCGAGGCCATCTTCCTTGCAGACCGCGTGCTGGTAATGACGCCGCGCCCTGGTCATATCGTAGATGACGTCGTCGTGGAACTCGCCCGGCCGCGCAGCCTTGATGTCATGACTACGCCTGATTTTGGCCGACATGTGAAACGAATTCGAGACCATTTCAAAACCAACGGTGGCTTGACAGGATGAGTCACCCGCCCAAATCACTACTGCGCTTGCTCCTTGTCCTCGGTGTGCTCGCGGCCTGGGAGGGTGCTGTTCGCCTCTCCCAGATGCCAGCCTATATTCTGCCTGCGCCGTCCAAGGTTTTCCTTGCGCTGTACCATGGCATTGCATCGATGCTCTACATTCGCCACCTGTGGATCACCCTCATCGAGGCGATCCTAGGCTTCGTGGCTGGGTCCATCGTGGCGCTAGTTCTTGGCACGCTCATTGCCCTGAGCCAGCGCGGCGAGTACTTTCTCTACCCTTTCATTGTCATGTTCCAGGCAATGCCAAAGGTGGCATTGGCTCCTCTCATCATTATCTGGTTTGGCCTGGGACTCAGCTCGAAGGTCGCCCAAGCCGCTCTGACTGCCTTCTTTCCGCTCATGGTCAACACCATTGTCGGCCTCCGGTCTGCCGACGAAGATCGTGTCTCACTCATGCGCTCGCTCGACGCCTCGGAAATGCAGATCTTCCGGATGCTGCGCATCCCCAGCGCAATGCCATTCATTTTCGCGGGCTTCGAGATTGCTATGATGCTGTCGCTCATTGGCGCAATTGTTGCGGAGTTCGTCGGTGCGCAGAAAGGGCTCGGTGTCCTCATCATGAGTATGACATTCACGATGGACGTAGCTGGGCAGTTTTCGGTTCTCATCCTTCTGTCCCTGTTGGGGTTGCTGCTCCATACCATCATTGTCGTCATCCGGAAGCGGCTGCTTTTCTGGGACACGTCACAGAAGATGGTGCCCGATGTACCGGCCGACGGAGAACTTCGATGACACGCCGCTACTTGTTTGCTGCAATTTTGTATTTGTTAAGCCTTGTCGGATTTAACGCCGCTGCCCAGACCGTCGTGCGGGTAGGCTGGTGCGCGCGCACGCTCAGCACCGCCGCGGCTCCCTTCGCCGTTGCCATGAAGATGGGGTGGTACGCGCGGGAAGGAATTAAAGTTGAGCTGATGCCGCTGGCGGGTTCGACCGACTGCGTCAAGCTCGTCGCAACAAAGGAACTTCCTTATTCAAATCCTTCAGTCGAGCCGCTCGCCATCATCCGCCAGCAAGGAGTGAAGGCGAAGATCTTCTACACGGCATACCAGGGAAACATTTACGGTCTTGCCGTGCCTCAAGGTAGCGCTATCACGAAAATCACTGACTTGAAGGACAAGACCATCGGCGTAACCTCGATGGGCTCGGCCGGCGTCATCATCGCGCGGGCGCTGGCTGCCAACGCCGGGCTCGATCCAGATCGCGACATCCGCCTCGTCGTCGCCGGCGAAGGGGCACAAACGGCAGCACTTCTTCGGACAGGTCAGGTTGACGCCTTAAGCCAGTTCGACACCCAGTATGCGATGGTCGAGAATGCCGGAGTCAAGCTCCGGCTTCTTTCCGCCAAGGAAATCGAACGGTTTCCATCAAATGGATTCCTTGCTCTCGAAGAGACCTTACGCACCAACCATAAGCAGGCAGTAGCGCTCGCTCAAGGCTACGCCAAGGGTACCGTATTCACCATTGCAAATCCGGAGGCGGCGATCCGCATTCTATGGGAGATTTTTCCCGAGACCAAGCCCACCGGTATTGACGAATCGACAGCGATTCGTGAAGGGGTGAAGACGCTTGAAGCGCGTATCCCGAATTGGGACCTCAAGAAATCCGGCGTCTCGAAATGGGGTGAGAGTTCCGAGAAGAGCTACTCGGCATATACCGACTTCATGCAGAAATGGGGCGTGACCAAGGAGAAGGTCCCGGTGAACGAACTCATCACGAATGAACTCATCGATGAGATCAACAACTTCAGTTGGGATGAGGTCATTGCCAAAGCGAGGGCCTATAAGGCACAGTGAGCCCGATGACCTAGTGGACGAACTGTTGAAATCGGCCAGGAGCGGACAAACGAAAGAAGATTCAGTCAGTACGGCGGATAACATACTTTAGTCTCGATCAGCGCATACTTCAGTAGCCCCTGGCCGAGGATGGGGGTTGCCTTGGTCTCAATGCAGTAGCCTTCGTACGCAAAACTTAACATGTGGATGGCTCCGGGGAATCGAAGATTGCAAATCTCTCTGGGCACAATTTGTAATTGCATCATTGCTAACTACGCGGGAAATACGACTGCGGGTGTAAGCTTTGCTGATACAACCGCGCCGAGCAAGGGAGCGGTCGGCGAGTAATGGCACACAGCCGCTCCCCGTAGTAAAGTTGGAGCGCCCAAAAGCCTACGGCGGGCAGGAAATCGGCGGAGGCACTGGTCTCTATTGTCTCGGTAATCGGAATGGCGCGCGCGATCCAATTGACGGGCGCGCCGAGCGGAGTCCCCGTGACGGATTTCGCGCAGGCGCCATGGCCGGCTTTCAACTGCCCGCTTGCATTCTCGCCAGATGGAAAATTGCTCGCCATGATCCGCTTCTCTCATGAGTTTTCAGCGAGCTATCACCTAGAGATCTACGACACCGAGAGCGGAAGCCTCATCAGCCGGTATAGCGGAGCACTCTCATCGATTACGTTCAGCCCCGACAATCAGCGACTGGCAACGAGTGGAATTATCCGGGTCATTTTGCTTGATCCCCGGACAGGAAAGGAAATTTCCTTGACACGCTGAGCGCCCCATCGACAACTACTCATGGTGGATTTAGGTCGAGAACTCAGCCTAAGTAGACAACCTGGCTAGCCGTATGCCAGCGACTCCTGTGGGTAGAAAGTACCCATTCGTTAGAAAGTGCCCATTCGTGGAGCTGGGAAGCGGACATTCCACCGCTCACCTTTGGAACCAGGTGAGGGGTCGCTTCGGCCGACGAGCCGCCATCCAGGCTCCGCCCACCGAACGGGGTGAGGGGTGGCTAGCGGTCATCCAGCAGCTCGCGGTTGGCGAGCGTCTCTTCATCGGCCGCTTCGGCCGTTCGTCGTCGGCGCGGCGGATGTGCTTTCGCAGTTTGCCTCGCCACTTTCAATCAATGCTTGATGCGCGGCTCTAGTGCTTGTCGCTCTCCGGATACCAGTAGATGCGTTTGCGCTTGCCCACTCCCGCGATACTGATCTTCTGAGCGCCTAGTGCCGAGGTAGCGTCACCCCCTCCGGCGCCGGTCTGGTTACCACCACCGAGCAAAACCGGCACAACGGTAGCGCTCGCGCCGCTGCCAATTGATACCATGCCGAATACCGGAGAAGGCGGAAAGCCGCCGCCATCCAGGATGATCGAACGTTGTGGGTTTTGGCCTGATGCTGTAAGAAAGCTAAAGGAATAACTCCGGGCGATGCCAAGATTGGGGTAGCACATGCCCGCCTGAGGCACTGCTGGTGTATTTGTGCCGATGGTGGTGTTTCCGGCAACGGTGAGCGGCGCATTCACTGCTTTCTCGCCGGGATTGGTGAGCGTAATGTAGAAGCCCGAACCGGTACCGTCGTACTTGGCCGTGGCGCTGGTGTTATCGACGAGACTAGCCTCGGTGATGGGCGTCCAGGTGGCCGGCATGGCGAGTATGTTGGTGTCCTTCAACATGTAGAGGCGATTGACCACGTTATAAGCAGTCCCCTGCGTGGTCGAAGCTGAGTACAGGGGATGCTCGCGGTCACCCGTACCGGCCGTAACGGCATCGTAGGCAACAGTGGAAATGACATCGGGTGCATAGAAGAACTTGCGCGCGTTGTTCGTGTTAGCTGCGCCGCCGAGTGCGGCGAGCTTGTTAAGCGTCCAGTTGGCAGGAGCATTGCCGGCGGTAGTTTCAAAGTCGGCTCTCCAGAGATTGCCGCCGACGTCGCCAACGTACAGGCGTTCGATATAACCGTCGCCGTTGCGGTCAAGCACTGTGACATCCGACGGGATGGCCCGGGTCAGGCCCGCGACCGTCAGGCATGTACCACTCATACCGCTGCAGTTGGGTAGCGCGCTCCACACAACGGCGCCGCTAGTGGCATCGAATGCCACGATGCCGCGCCCCATGGTATCGACTCCGGGCGACGGATCGCTGTCCTCGGCCGCGTCATAGCCAGCGCCCATCACCACCAATGGGCTGGCGTAGCCGCGCACGCGCATGACGCGCGGCTGGGACCAGGTCTGGCCGAGTTCGGGGATGTCAGCATTGGTTCGTTTCCACAGGAAGCGCGGATTGACGGGATCGGTCACGTCGATTGCATAGAACAGCTGCCCGCCGCGGCGTGCCGTCAGGTAAATGACCACACGAGGGTGCGCCGGGTCGCGCAAGTCCTGCATCACGGTGGTACTTCCGTCGAAGAAGTAATCCCTCGGCATCGGAGCGGGGGTGATACCGCCAGGCGTGGTCGAAAGCTTCACCTCCGGAGAGTTAGTGTAGAGACGGCTGAGCTTGCCAAGGAACTCAGGAGCGATGAAACCCCATAGCTCACCGCCCGGCCTGACACTGCCGATGCCCTGTGTCTGGTTACCGTTGATCGCGTGGAACACGCCGTCATTGGTGCCGTAGAACACCACGACTCCCTTGCTGCCGCCATAGTTGACGACGGCCGGCCGCGAATGCAGCACGTCTGCGTGGATCGAGCTGCGCACCGTCACCGGCGTACCGGGGCCTGGTTCCGCTTCGGTGCCGGCCAGGCTGGTGGAATCCGAAGCAGCGACGTCTTTGCCGCGTACCCAGGCGATGAGCTTGGGCAATTCGGTGGCGGTGATGGTGGCCGCGCCGCCAGTGCCAGAATTGATCGCCGCCAGGCCGGCCGAGCCGGTCAACCAAGTGTTGGAACTATCGAACGTTGGCATCGCCGCGCTGGTTGGACAGGTACCCGCGCCATTGCAGGTTATCAGTTGCCGGCCAGTCTGGCTGGTCAGCAACTGCGCGCGCAGCATCTCGCCCGCACCACCCTTCTCCACGACCTCCCCATCGGGGGATTCGAGGCCCCAACCGACACTCGATGGGCTGTTCTGCCAGTATCCCGTGGCCGGCCAACTACTGACCGCGCTGGTACCGTAGCCGGTCGCGCCAAAGGAAAGCGGCGGCTCCGTCGTCCAAAAACTGACAGCGTTCGGAGAGATGAAGCCCGTCGACGCGTTGCTAATGGCAGCGTTGCCCTTGGCATCCTGCAGCACGATGTTGCCACCGGCGTCGTAGCCGATCTGGTACTGTTTGAGATTGCCTTGCCACCGCGGCGCCGCGGTGGCATCCGGGCGGAACATGCCAACATAGACCTGGTTGAGAAACTGACCTTGGGCATTGACGGAGGCTGGAAGGCTGACCGAGGCAAACACGCTGTTGATGGCCTGCACCTCGTTGAAGATTTGCAGCAAGGCCGAAGTCAGTCCATTGACGTCACCGAGCTGTACCACGTAGGTCTTGCCACCGCCGTTGGTCGCCATGCTGCTCGCGAACTGGACATAGTCAGGGTTGTTGTTATCGGTCACCGCGATCGTGTAGGTCACGATATTCTGGCGATTGGCCATGTTGCCCTGGACGTCAGTCTGGTACATGAAGCGAGCCCATTCGTCGCCCCAATTGCTCTGGTATTGGTTGTTGGGAGCGGGAATGACAATCTGCTGTTGCTGCGCCGTAGTCGCGCCTGCTGCAACCAGGGCATTGATGGCGACCTGGCCTGTGTCTTGCGGCTTGCCGTTGTTTACGGCGTTGGCGATATAGATGACAAAATTGCGCTGGCAGGGATTGTCGATCGGAGAGGTGTACGTGGTGCCGGACAAGCCAGTCTTGCCGGCGTAGTAGGCCCACGATTCCTGCATCCCACCGCCGACCTGCGAGTTGTTCGAGTTGTCTTTTTGACGGTCGATCGTTTTCACATAGCTCAGGAAGCTGTCGACCCCGCTACTGTCCATCAGCGGCAACTTGTAGGGCGCCGCCGACGGGAATTTGAACTTGCCGCCGTTGTTGTTCCCGGTGCCGAACATCATCACGCCGAGGTTGAGGTTGCCCAGCAGTGTGGGGCTGGTCTTGATCGACGACACCGCGTTGTAGAGCGCGCATTGCTCGGCACCGACGTCCTTGCCATCATTGTTGCTGGACACGACCCCCGACGTGGAGCAACTAAAGCTGGCCGACGCATCCCAGGTCGATGCATTGTCGAACAGGATCAGCACATTGGGCTTGCCCGCCTGGGGCTGCAAGCCCGTGTACAGATCGATGTCCTCCGCCATTGCCGGGGGCAAGGCGGAAAGTACGAGCAACGTGGCGATGGCAATACGCGAGGCGGCGCGTTCGGCGAATTGACGCATTGTGAGTCCTGATATGCGGGGGTGAAGCAATGGAAAACCGGGCCGTGACAACAAGTTCACGGGCATGCCGTGCCGACCGGCACGCGTACTGAGATGCCCTGATGCAAGGTGGTGTTGGCGCCTGTAGCGGCGCTATCGCTGACGCTGGCCTTTACGTCCCATTGAGTGGAGTTGCACAGCGAATTTCCGCCACCACCTCCGGATGCTGTCAATATGCCGGTGTCCTGGTTACCGTTGCCAACGAAACAGGAGACATCGTCAGCATTGGACGTATTGAGGTCCGTATTCTTTACCGGCTTGCTGGTCTGGCACACCGGAGCCGCGACCTGCGCCGTATAGTCAGCGCTCCCGTCGCCGTTCACATCGACCGGCACGCTAGCCGCCGCTGCCGTTGGGTTGGCGGTGAAGTCCTTGCTGATGACCTGCTCAATGCCTTGTTGCGCGGCATTCTGTGCTTCCACCCCGTGCTGCTGGTTAGCGGCGACCTTCACATTGATGACACTGGAACTGACCAGCGATATCGTCAGCAGCATGAAGATCACCAAGAAAATCATCGTGACGATCAGGGTGGCGCCGGACTGCCGGCGCTGCGCGATTTGCATGGATTACTCCCGGCGGCCCGCTACATTGACCAGCCTTGCCACCCGGGCGTAGACGTGGCGCTTGAAGCCATCGTTGAACGGGCCACTGACAGTGGCACGTCCGAGATCATAGGTGCGGCTGTCTGTCCAGCCGAGCGAGGCCCGTCGCGTGCGGGCAAGGACGTTAATGCGTACAGACGTAACGTTCTGCCAATTGGTGAGGGCAGTCGTCCAGTCGTATGCGGGTACTGATGTGCAGATGGCGCTGTTGTTTACGCCGGGGTCGCTGACGTAGCAGTCGGCCGAACCGTTATTGTCGAGATCCACGCCGTAAGATAAGTGCATATCCTGAATGTCTTGCGCCACCGAATTGACCTGAAAGGCTCCGCTGGACAATTCAGCCATCTTCAGCGTCGGCAGGCCGTCGCCAGCGCCGGAGCACACATCGCAAGCAGCAAGATAGAAAATACGGACTACCGCCGGGCGTAACTCCGCGGCGACGGCTGGGTCACATGCCTTGGTACGCATGGTGAAGGCCGGGGCGCTGGCGTCAAACACGAACGGCGTGGCGTCGCTGGAACAGAACGATACCTGTATATAAGACTGCCCGGTGGTTGCCACCGCCGCGGGCGTCGTCGACACGCGCCTTATCACAACTATTTCCGACGTCGGAGCCAGATTCGGCAGGCATGGGGCCACCGTACCCGGAGCGTAGCCCTGAAGGCCGAGAGGGACCGTCGCAGGCGCGCTGACAAAACCGAGCGCGCCCGGCGTCGTAGCACACAGGGCTGGACTTGCCACGGTTGCGCCGCTCGCGACGCTGGCGGCGCCAAAGAAGCCGGCAAGCTCGATCTCGCGGCCTACCGTGTCTACCACATAGCGCCCGTTTTCCACCTGCTCGGCGCTATTGGAAAATTCTGAGCGCGACTGCGTGGTGGAAAAATACAGACTCCCCAGGGCCGTCAAGAGCAGCAGCCCAAGCGTCAACCCGACCATCAACTCGATCAGGGAAATGCCGCGCTGCCGATGGCGCTTCGCAATGCGCTGCCGTGTCACGAAAGAACTCCAATGCGTACCTGAATGCTTACCGCGCGACGGTAACTGTCATTACCGAACCGACCGACACCACATGGCAGCGCTGAGGCGGTGGTCTTGGCAAGACCCTGCCAGGCTACAGTAATGCGGTAGATCTGATTCGTGGCATTGATGGCTTCAATACAACCGAGCGCACCAATCATGGCACCTAGCGTCTTTCCGCCCTTGTTCTCCGCACTACCGAGCAATGCTGCCCCCCAAGCTGCCAGGTCGGCATTGGTGATGGATTGCTGCGCAGCGGTGCCGACCGTGCAAGCTGGAGCGGCAACGGTGGTGCTACCCGCCGTCGTTATGGTGGTGCCGCTGGCATAGCAGGCTGCAGCCTGGCGGTTGGCGTTGAGCCGGGCTGCCATGTCCTGCAGCAGTGTCAGCGCCTGCACACGTTGATAGGATTCCATTTCCGATTGACTGGAGCGGGCAATCAGGCCCGCGGTGCCGAGCAGCGCCACCAGCAGGATCACGACCGATACCAAGACCTCGATCAGCGTGGCGCCACGCTGCGCGGACTGGCGCAGGCGTTTGCGCGCATGGGGTGAACCCGAGCTCATGTACATGTTCCAGACACCAAAGCGACGCGGCCGGTTCCACTCAACTGCACGCAGATCGTCGAGGCGGCCTGAGGCGATACCGACGGCGCTACCTGGAACGTCAGGCTGCCGGTAGTGGGCCTGCCGTCGTTACCGACCGATAAGGAGTTGCCTGCGCTGGCGGTGATCGAAATGCCGTCATATGGACCGAAAGTGCGCACCTTTTCGGCGCCAGCGGTCACGGCCCAGCCGCCGGCCCAGGCGCCGGAGGCGGCCATGGTGACGCTGCTGTTGCGCTTGACTGCCTCGCTACGCGTCAATGTCAGCGCGGCGGAAAGATCGAGCGAAGCATTGCGTGCGCGTTGCGTCGCGATCAGGCTCGAGAATGATGGGGCCGCAGCAAACGCGATGATGGCAAGCACTGTCAGGGTTACCAGCAATTCTATGAGTGTGAATCCGTGATTAGCGAGCGCGCTGGCCATATTCGATGCATGAGTATTTTGCATAGGCTACTTCCAGCAATTCGATCCAGTGCCGGAGACGCTCTTGTCCCCGGCATTCGACAGCGTCACCGTTCCGCATGCGCTGTCGTTCGTGGCTTGCGTGCCCTGCGGCGCCGCCGTCAGGACATATCCAAGTGGGGGACCTGCGACCGCAGTGACGGTGATCTGGTAATTGGAGGAAATCGTGGCGGGAAGACTTGCATAGCCGAGTGCGGCAAGGCTTGTGGCGTAGGCCCGGTTGTCCACTAGGAAGCGTTCCTGCATGCTGGCGACTTCCAGCAAGAACGATTCCGCCGCTGCGCGATTGGAGCGCACGACGTATTGGATATATGAGGGATAGGCTACGGCAGCAAGAATGCCGATGATTGCCACGGTCACCATCAACTCGATCAGCGTAAAGCCGGCCTCGAGCCGAGCGTCTCGGCACAAGCCGCCGCACACCGTGGCTACCCTGAATTCCCGAAATAGCCAATGTTCTCGGCTATATCGCACCGCCGGGCTTCTTTGGCCCATGCTCGCGTTCCTTTTCTTTTATCTCCGGATGACCCAGTTCCAGAGGCACTACGCGGCGAGTGTAATCGTGATTCAAGTCACGGTCAAAGGGCCTTCGTTAGCGCGGCTCAGCGAGCGTTGCACAGGATCCACTGTAGGGCGCCGCTTGCTTGCCCTAGCGCGGCCGAAATCGCCTTGCATCATTGGCGACTTTCGAGGGACGAAAAATATCATGCGTCCAATAAAGCACAATTTATGGTCTGCGAGATCTTTTGGAACCCGCTGCTTGGGCGGCTTACAACCCCAAAGCCAATGGTCAGAATATCGGCAATGTCATTGCTTGCCTAAATCATTTCGTGTGCAGGGTCTTTCCTGCTCAACTCAGGCCAACGAGCCTATACCCCACACCCAGTTCGGTCATGAAGTGATGAGGATTAGCCGGGTCTACCTCCAGCTTTTGCCGCAGATTGCCCATGTAAATCCGCAAATAGTGAGCATGCTCCGAGCTATTCGGCCCCCATACCTCGAGCAGCAGGTGGCGGTGCGTCAGCACGCGGCCATGCCCCCTGATCAAGGCTACCAGCAGGCGATATTCGGTTGGCGTCAATCGCACCAGATTACCTTGGCGCCTCACTTCCCGGCCAGCCAGATCCACAGCCACTTCGCCAAAGTTCACCATCTCGGCGTGTTCACTGCCGGTGATCACGGTACTGCGCCGTAACTGCGCCCGGACTCGAGCCAGTAGCTCCGGCACGCCAAATGGCTTCATCAGGTAGTCGTCGGCACCTGCGTCCAATGCTGCCACCTTATCCTCTTCGTGGTCACGAGCCGACAGCACGATTACGGGGGCCAGCGTCCATGCGCGGAGTTCCGAGATGAGTTCGCGGCCATCGCGGTCAGGCAGCCCGAGATCGACAACGAACAGCTCGGGCTGTCGACTGGCGGCCTCGACCAGCGCACGTGCCACGGTCTGCGCTTCGAACACACTGTAGCCCTCGGCGGTCAGTGAAGTGCAGACAAAGCGCCGGATGTGCGCATCGTCTTCAACGACCAGAATGCGGGCAGCGGTTTTCATGATGCATGTGTGGTATGAAGTGGCGAACTGTCGAACGCGTTTAAGATTCTGTCTCGTCAATGGCCAGGGATGCGCTGAATGGCAGCGTGAAGACGAAGCGGGCTCCGCCCTCCCTGCGGTTCTCAGCGTGCATGCGGCCACCGTGGGCTTCGACGATCGCGGCAAATGGTAAGGCCAAGGCCGACGCCGGGCTGGGCAGATTCGCTCTCGCCTCGCTCGAACTTGGCAAACAGCGTTTCCTCGCGCCCGGCTGGCAAGCCGGGACCATTGTCGTCCACGGTCACATGGAGCATGCCATCACCGACGGTGGCGGACACCACTATTTCGCTACCCGGCGGAGTGTACTTGGCGGCGTTCTCCAAAATATTCACAAACACGCGTTCGATCAGCACCGGATCGAATTCGCACAGCGGCAAATCGGCCGGCAGGCGGGAGCTTACCTTGTGCCTGGCCAGCACCGATTCGAGTTGGCCGGGGCAGTTTCCATGGCTACTCGACAGCGGCCGTCAAATCCAATGCGATCGATTCACGTTCGTGAAACGCCTAGGGAATTGCTGATCAATAACAGTCGCGCTGGAGGTCGGCGGCTGTTTGGCGTCTGATTTTCACCATGCGGAAGACGGGAGGGGTCTGAGCCCGATTTCGAGCCGCATGCCCTCCATCTCGCGCCCTTTCGGACCCGATTTGCGTACTCAAGACGGGTTGCCCCCTGAAACGCCAGTAACGGCTTTTTGGCGATCACCAGATTTGCCAGACCAAACAGGCTGAACATCTGTGCCGTGTTCTTGGCCAAGCCCTTGTAGCGGGTCTTCTTGTGGCCAAACAAGTTCTTCACCACGTGAAAGGGAAGTTCCACCCGCGCCCGAATCTGGGCCTTCTTGCGTTCCACTGCCTTCGTCAGGTCCTTCCACCGACCTGCCGGCATCTTTTCAATCTTGCTGCTATGGGGCCCGGAAGTGCCTCGCGCGTTCTTCCAGCAGACCCGGGAGGCTTAGGCTGCGGCATCACCAAGGCCGGCACTTCGTGGTTAGCTCTCAATCACGGCGCAGGCTGCGTAGAGCCGACAAGGGAAAATTGAACGGCCAGAACCAGGTTGACAAGGCCGCAACCGCGCAGTTTGCTGTCCAGGGCAAGATCGACGATCGCCAGTTCGCAAGTATCCATTGCGAGCTGTAGACGTATTCGGATTGCCCAGACATCTTTAAGCCGCAGCGATAGCCCCGAGTTCGGGCAGTCCGATCAATGGCGGTCTCCATAGAGTCCGTCCCCCTGCCGTCGCCATGATCTGCGGCTCACAAGGCGATTCCGCGGTCATCGCTTCGATGAACGGGTCGCGCATTCCGGTCCATTCTGCGGCCGGCGCGAGCTCGTCCCATTCGCTCCCAACGTAAAGGAAGCGCGGGGTTGCCGGGATCGCGTCGGACGGCCCGTTAGCCGATCCGGTCAACCAAAAATTCGGTCACTTGTAATATTTTTTGCGTGCTCTAGTATGAAGGCATCCACCTGCCCATTGTGGTTATCGTGAAGCCCCCCCGTCAAGCCGAAGCCCCCAAAAGCCAAAGGACACGCCGCAAGATTGTCAGGGCGGCGGCAGCTGCCTATCGTGAGCGTGGCATCGATGGGGTCGGGGTGCGCGACATCATGATGCGCGCCGGCCTGACGCAAGGTGGGTTCTACTTCCACTTTGCCGACAAGGCCGCCCTGTTCCGGGAGGCCAGTGTGGAAGGATTCGAGGGGAGCGTCGAGTGGCTGCTAGACCATCCGGGCACCTCGCCTTCCGAGAGGCAACTAGCGGCCTTCATTGACGCCTACCTCAGCGCCCGCCATCGCGATCATCCGGAGTCGGGTTGCATGATGGCAGCCCTGGCGGGCGACGTCGCGCGCAGTGACCGGAAGTTGCGCAAGGAGTTCACCGCCGGCGCCCTCGCCATGCTCGACCGTATTGCGCCCCACCTTGCAGGCGAGAACCCGGTTGAGCGACGGCAGAAGGCGGGGCTGATGCTCGCGTCGATGGCCGGCGTGCTGATGGTTTCGCGCGTCCTTGCCGATCGCGCCATGAGCGACATGCTGCTCGCGAAGGCCCGCGAGTTCTACCGCGCGAATTTCTGCCAGGCCTGACCCAGGGAAAACCAATTTTCGCGGTGCCAGATTATTACATTGGTCATATAGCAGGAGGATGAAGCGTCATGAAATATGTCGCCATTCAGATGCTGTTCGGAGACCGCGCCAAGTTGTTCGGCCTGATCTTTTCGCTCGCCTTCGCCTCGTTCCTCCTGATGAACCAGACTTCGATCTTCGCCGGCATCATGTCGCGCACCGGCAGCCAGATCCTGGACGTCATCGACGCACCGGTCTGGGTGATGGACCCGAAGACACCATACGCCGACGAGATTGCGCCGATGACCGACAACCAGCTGTTCCGTGTACGCGGCGTCGACGCCGTGAGCTGGGCGGTGCCGCTTTACAAAGGTTCTGGGCGAGCCAAGGCCGTCGACGGCACTTTCCGGCAGTGCGTGCTGATGGGTGTGGACGACGCCACCCTGACCGGGGCCGTGCGCAAGATCGTGCTCGGCTCAATGGAAGCACTGCGCCAGCCAGACACCATTGTGCTGGACAAGGCAGGCTATGGCTTCTTCTTTCCTGGGCAGCCGCTGCAGCTCGGGCGCACGCTTGAGATGAATGACCACCGCGTCGTAATAGGCGCGATTTCGGACGCAGGGGCGCCCTTTACCACATTTCCGGTCATTTACGCGCGCTACAGCCTGGCCATTCAGCTGATCGGACACGAAAGCCGACAACTGTCCGTCGTGTTGGCCGCACCCAAGCCGGGCGTCACGCCCGATCAGCTAGCCGAGCGCATCAGCCAGGCAACGGGCCTGCGGGCGATGACACAAGATGGCTTCTTCTGGCAGACGATGCGCTACTACCTGAAGAACACCGGCATCCCGGTCAACTTCGGCATCACGATTGGCATCGCGTTAATCGTGGGCACGGTCGTCGCTGGCCAGACGTTCTACATCTTCACTATTGAAAACTTGCGCCAGTTCGGGGCGCTCAAGGCCATCGGCGTTTCCAATCGGCGCCTGGTCGGACTGATCGTATTGCAGGCGCTGATTGTGGCGGCCATAGGGTACGCACTGGGGCTTGGCCTGGTCGCGGGGTTTTTCGAAGTGACACTGCACCAGATCGCGACGCGCGGAATCATCCTCATGTGGCAGAGCGCAGTAGGCGTCGGCGTGATCATTTTTGCGGTCGTCATCCTGGCTAGCCTGCTCAGCATCCGCAAAGTGCTGCAGCTCGAGCCTGCCATCGTGTTCAGGTAAGCCATGAGCACAGAATACGCGGTGCGTTGTCGCAAGGTTGAGAAAGTGTTTGGCGCCGGGGATACCGCGGTGCGGGCCCTGCGCGGCGTGGACTGGGATGTGCCGCTTGGCGAGATCAGCATGCTGGTGGGACAGAGCGGCTGCGGCAAGACTACGCTGCTGTCGGTCATCACCGGACTGCTGGAGGCCAGCGGCGGTACCGTGGAGATTCTGGGTCAGGCGCTGCATGGCCTGCGCGGCGAACGTGCCAACCGCTTCCGGCTGCAGAACATTGGCTTCATTTTCCAGCAGTTTAACCTGCTGCCGGCGCTGACGGCCGCCGAAAATGCGGCTGTACCCCTGTTGGCCGCCAACATGCCGCGCCGTGCCGCCACCGAGCGCGGACGCGCGTTGCTGCAAAAGCTTGGGCTTGGCCTACGCGCGGACGCACGGCCGGTGGAGCTGTCGGGCGGCCAGCAGCAGCGGGTCGCCATCGCACGGGCCTTGATCAACCAGCCGCGCCTGATCGTGTGCGACGAACCGACCGCGAACCTGGACGCCGAATCCGGCCATGCCGTCATGGAGCTCTTCCGCGCTGTGGCCGTCTCGCCCGATCGGGCCGTGGTGATCGTCACTCACGACAACCGGATTTTCGAGTTTGCCCACTCGATCACCTACATGGAGGACGGTCACATCGTGCGCCGCGCCAATGGCAACGGCTTCGCCGACACCCGGCCGGCGCCGGTGCCCGACCCAGCGCATCAGACGTCCTGAGGGTACCTGCCATGTCCATACGTAAACCGAGCCTTAAGCTTCTCCTCTCCGGGATAGCGGTAGTGTCGTTCATCGGCGGCACGTTCCTGGTGGCAAAGAACACGCACACCGAGCAGCACGAGGCGCCGCCTGTCGCACCACCCGCGAGCGGCTTCGCCCGCTCCATCGGCGCCGTCGGTCTGGTCGAGCCGAAGTCGGAGGATATCGGAGTGGCGCCGGTCGTGCCCGGACTGGTGACCGCGGTGCGGGTCAAGGCACAACAGCAAGTGCGCGCCGGCGACGTACTTTGGGAGCAGGACAGCCGCGAACTCACGGCACAACTCCCGGTGCGTGAGGCCGACGTGTCAGCCGCCCGCGCCTCGATGGCGGTCGGCGAGGCTGCGCTGGCGGACGCCCAGGTGCAGCTGACGATGATCGAACAGGTCACCGACCGCCGCGCCATCCGCGACGAAGACCTGCAGCGGCGCCGCATTGCGGTCAACACCGCCAAGGCGCAGCTGGCGACATATCGGGCCTCGCTGGCACGTGCCGTGGCGGCACTACAGGAGACCCGGACCAACCTGTCCCGGCTCGTTGTGGTCGCACCGATCGACGGCCAGATCCTCAAGGTTGATGTCCGTCCCGGAGAATACGCCACGGTTCCGGCGAAGTCACCGCTAGTGGTGATGGGCGATACGTCGGCCATGCACGTACGCGTGGATGTGTCCGAAGAAGACGCGCCACGCCTTGTACCCGAGCGCAAGGCCTACGCCTCGCCGCGTGGCGACACCAGCCGCCGTATACCGCTGGAGTTCGTGCGGGTGGAGCCACGGCTGATCCCCAAACGCAACCTGTCTGGCGATACCGCGGAACGCGTCGACACGCGCGTGCTGCAGGTGATCTACCGCATGGCTGGAAGTGAACAGGTCTACGATGGCGAACTGATGGACGTGTTCATCGAGGCGCCGGCGCTGGCCGTTTCGTCGACCAATGCCAGGCTGTCCACATCAGTCGCCGCAAACCCCGCGGACAATCGACAAGCGAGCGCGCCATGACCGGCCTCAGGCCTATCGCCCTCCTGGTTGCGCTCGCGATGCTGGGCGGCTGCGTCAGCCTGCCGCGCAACGAGACCGTTGCCGCAGCGGCATCGAATTTGCCGTCCGCGTGGCGCGCATCGAACGGCGGCATCGACGAAACTGCTGAACTGGCGCAATGGTGGAATGGTTTTGCTGATGCTCAGTTGCGCGGGCTCATCGACAAGGCGCTGGCGCGCAACTACGACCTGAAAGCGGCGGTCGAGCGCACTCGCCAGGCGCGCGCGCAGAGCGCCGTGGCACGCAGCAGCCTGTTTCCGGAACTCAACCTCAATGCGAGCGCGACCCGGCAGCGGTCACACGTGCCGCCCCCGGTCGGCCTCGCCAGCGATGCTGGGATTGGCGTGAGCGGCAGCTGGGTCATCGACATTTTTGGCGGCAACCAACTTGCAGCACTGGCCGCGGCCGCGCAGGCACAGGCGACGGACGAGGCGCGCCGGGATTTCGAAGTGGCGCTGACTGCCAGCGTCGCCACTGCCTATATGCAACTGCGGGGACTCCAGCGCCAGCGCGCGATTGTGGAGGAGAACATTGCCGTGCGGGCCGATACGGTCCATCTGACGCAAGTGCGGTACCAGGCCGGATTGGCCACGGACCTGGACGTGGCTCGTGCGCAAACGCAGTTGCAGCGGGCCCAGGCTTCAGTAGCCGACGTTCAGCGGCGGATCGACAATGAATTGGGAACCTTGGCCGTGCTCACCGGCGACCCGCCCGAATCGATCGACCGGGCGCTGTTGTCGGCCGCGCCGATCCCGCCAGCACCGCCGTCGTTGCCTCGGCAGGCGCCGGCGGAGTTGCTCGAGAGGCGCCCCGATCTGCGCCAGGCCGCACGCCGCATCGACGTGGCCGTGGCCAACCTCGGTGTGGCGAAAACAGACTTGCTGCCGAAGTTCACGCTATCTTTCGGCGACGCGATTGATCGCCTGGCCTACCGCGGCATGCCGGCCGTGACTGACAATCTGTTTACCCTCGGGCTGGGCATATTCTGGCCTCTGTTCAATGCCGGCCGCATTCACGCCAACATCGACGCCCAAGATGCAGCGCTGCAGCAGGTGGGATACGCATTTGACCAGACCTTGCTCAATGCGCTGCAGGATGTCGAGGTAGCGTACACCGATGTGCGCGCGCAGCGGGAGCGCGGCGCGCGCCTAAGCCTGGCGGTTGATTCGGCGCAGCGCTCGTCGACTCTGGCGCAGGAGCTGTACAACGCCGGCGAGGCTGATTTCCTCTCGGTGCTCGACGCCCACACCCAGGTCCTGGACACACAAAGTGAGCTGGTGCAGGCCCAGACCGATGCCGCAGTAAGCGCGGTTTCGCTCTACCGGGCGCTCGGCGGTAGCTGGCAGGACACCCCCTGAAATGCAAAACGAGGCTCGGTGACTCTGGTGACAATAGAGAGAGCGAAGCAAGCGTAGGCGCGTTTGGTTCAGATTACGCGCGTGCCACGCGGCAACAGATCAGGAGGAACTGCCGTTTGCCGCCTGACCAACCCTGCAGTCGCCGTTGCGCCGATCTTGCAACGGTCCCTTGCGTCAATGGCTTTGAAGATTTGCCAGAACGCTCAGGGGGCTTGCGGTGCCGGCGGCGGGGAGTAGGGCTTGTAGTTGGCAGGTGGCGTCGCGGGCGGCGCCGCAAGCATCTGGCCGTAGACCGGGACCCGGTGTCCGCTGGCGTACATGCACTGAATGTAGGCAGCGTCGTATTGGTCCTGCCCACCGTATCCTGAGCCGCTTGCATGGCTGGCACCGACCGCCGAACTGCTCACCGCCGCCGTGCTGGAGGCTTGATGCGAGCTCACGCCGCCGACCTGGCCCAGCGCGAACTGGCGGCAGTTGTGGTCATCACCGAGAAACTGGTCGAGCGTCTTGTTACTGCCCGGGAGCACCATCACGCTGGGGCCCGACGGTATTGCCGTACAGGCGCCCACAACGAGCGCGGCCGCCATCAGGAGGGGAACGGAACGCGGCTTCATTGACGCCTCGGCATTACGGCGACGGCTGGGCCGGCACCGTTTGCCAGCCGCCCGGACAGTTCTTGATGTACGGGTAATAGCCACTGGGCTGGTCACAGCGGTACCACCACGCGTTCGCAGACGCACCGTCCGACCCATCGCCTTGCTCGATGTATTGCGCCGCGGGCGCGTAGTAACCGGGGTAGGCATTGGGGTATGGCCAGCGGTCGTATGGATATCCCCACCAGCCCGGCCAGCCGCCGCCTACCACGAAGGCCACGTGCCCGTGCCCGTGGCGAAAACCGTCATGGCGAAAACCGTCATGGTGGAAGCCATCGTGACCGTGAAAGCCGCCGCCGTGCATGCCGCCGCCGTGCATGCCACCGCCGCCACCGCCGCCACCACGACCGCCGCCGCGACCGCCGGCCAGCGTCGGACCGCCGGCGGCCATCGCCACCCCTGCCACTAATGCCAGGGCGATCTTGCAAAGCCCGCGCCCGTTCATGATGTGTCCCCTGCTTTGCTGCCCGACGGCCGGGTCACTCGGGACCCGCGCCGGACCGTCCCCTCTGTATCGTTTAGTTTGCTTAGATACCCCGTGCACGTATCTCCGCTTATATTGAATACCAAATTGACGCATCCGGCGCCGGCCATGGAGCCCCGGAATATGTGGCGTCGTCACTGCTATTACCGGCACGACACCCGGCCGCGCCTGGCCTGAGGGGGCGCCGCGCCGCGTTATCGTGTAAACGGCTGACGGGTCGGATTTATTCCATCAATCTGCCCCCCTCGACTTCCTATCATGCTTTCATGAAATATCATCGGATGAAGAAGTATCTCGAACGATCCTTCCGGAACGCTTGTTTCAAGCCGTGATGCCGCTCCAATCCGGTCGACAACTGAGCCTCAAAGGCAATCGAGCTTGGTTCGCCGTGGAGACCCAGCACATATTCAGCGGCTTACGACTATCCTCGCCCCGCTCAGCTTGATCTGGTGACGGCTGGCTCAATTGGACGACAACCCGCACCGTTGCTTCTTTAGCGACGATTCGTTCGATCATTTTTTGGACCGATGTCCCCGATACAACCGACCCGGATTCAGCCGCGTTTTTTCGACGAGCGCGATGCAAGGGTGTCTGCAAGTACCGCTTCGATCGTCGTGGCGGCAAGCGCCTTTCGAACGCCATCGTCGATCGACTCATAGACGTGGCTCAGCGTCGATCCGATGCCACGCCCGATGGGGCACGCCTGGCTGGGCTTCGAAGGGTGCAGCGCAAAGTGCGCACCCTCTTCAAGTGCATCAAAGACGTCGAGCAGACTGATAGCGTCCGCACTCCTGGTCAGACGCCATCCCGCGTTGACGCCGCGATAACTTTCGACAAGGCCGCCTTTTGCAAGCAACCCGAGGGTACGACGAATCACCACCGGATTGGTGTTGACGCTCGCAGCGATCCTGTCGGACGTGACTGGGTCAGGATTTTCCCGCGTGACGAGCGCCATCCACGCAAGGATGTGGGTCGCCACGGTCAAGCGGCTGTTGGCGCTCATGGAAAGCCTCTATTAGTCAGTTTAGTTGTAACCATATTCATTACAGTATGGGTTGTCAACCTGACGGGCTTGATGAATCCGGTGACCTCGCGCGTTCGCAGCCTCGCAAGACGGGCGATTTCAGGCTACACGCCCGGGTCCCATTGACGTGCCGAACCCGCCCGCTCATACCATCCTCGTCTCGTCGACGTCGAGCGTTCATGACGAGAGACTTGTGCTGATGGCCCGGATGGTTTATGTTGTAACCACAATGGTTACATCGTAGGTGCCGTGGCGATACACGTAAGCTTTACGACGCTCCATGGTCAGCGGAAACGGTGCAGCCGTTCCTTTCATCTTCAATACCGAAACAAGAAGCCTGCAGATGTCCACACTCTTCGATCCTATCCAGATCGGCGCGCTGAAGTTGCCGAACCGCATTGTCATGGCACCGCTCACGCGCATGCGCGCGTTCGCTGAGCGCAGTCCGGGCCCTCTCAACGCGCGGCACTACGTGCTGCGTGCGAGCGCAGGACTCGTCATTACCGAAGCCACTTCGGTCACGCCTCAGGGCGTTGGCTATCCCAACACGCCGGGCATCTGGACCGAGAAGCAGATTGCCGGCTGGAAAGAGGTGACTTCCGCGGTACACGACGCGGGCGGCCTGATCGTCTCCCAGTTGTGGCACGTCGGCCGAGTTTCCGATCCGGTCTACCATGACGGCCAGCTTCCGGTCGCCCCCAGCGCCATTGCGCCGGCAGGCCATGTCACGCGTGTGCGGCCTCAGCGCCCGTACACCGTACCGCGTGCGCTGGAGACCGAAGAGCTTCCAGGCATCGTCGAGGATTTCCGGGTCGGCGCCGCAAACGCAAAACGCGCTGGTTTTGATGGCGTCGAGCTTCACGCGGCAAATGGCTACTTGTTTGATCAGTTTCTGCACGACGGATCCAACCAGCGGACCGACCGTTATGGCGGTTCGATCGAGAATCGCGCGCGCTTCCTGCTGGAGGCAGTCGACGCGTTGCTCACGGTTTGGCCGGCGGGCCGCGTTGGCGTGCATCTGAACCTGATGTCGAGTTCATACTCGATGCGCGATTCGAATCCGCGCGCGCTGTTCACGTATGTCGCCGAGCAACTCAACGCGCGCAACATCGCTTTTATTTTTGCGCGCGAGGCGCTGGATCGCGGCGACGATCGCATCGGTCGTGACGTGCGGCGCATCTTCAAAGGGGCCTACATCCTCAACGAAGGGCTGACGAGGGAGAGCGCGGAGGTGGCCATCGAACGCGGCGAGGCGGACGCGGCGGCGTTTGGGCGTCCTTTTATCGCCAATCCTGACCTGGTGGAGCGCTTTCGACGCGGTGCGCCGCTCAATGCGGTCAATCCGGAAACGATCTACGCGGACGACGACACCGGCTACAACGACTATCCGTTGCTCGACGAAGCTGTCTGAGGCCGACGCGCGCTGCCGGCGCCGCAGCAACCGGATAGGGATCCGGCTGCTCGTGGGTTTCGGAGGATGCCCGATCCAGAGCCCGGATCAGGTCGAGTCTGAAGCGCAGTGCGGCGAGAGTAGCGCGACTTCCGCTGCCGTCGACTCCGGACGCGGCAGTCTCACGCCGACTGTTTGACAATCGCGTAGCGCAAGACTGCGATCAACCGGCGACACGAACGCCGGCGTTCCGGGCAACGGTTCAGAAACAGAATCTCACCATGGCCTACGCGGATATGCCGGAGTTCTCGGCGGCGATTGTCAGGCAGAGCGATAACTTCAAGAAGTTGGCGCCGGTTCTCAAGCTCAAGGAATAGTTCAAGGAATAGCCCAAGGATTGCCAATCAGTGGGGTGGCTGGTCGGCAAAGCGCCATTTTTCGTCAGATCAGCGATCGAGCAAGCAGAGCGGCGGGTGAGTCTCAAGGAACTGGCCTGCGCTGTCATGAGGATCGAAACCGCCCAAGGCGGCGGCGCCCACCCGGGTCCTGGTTTGCGTTGCAGAGCGTGGTCAAAATTTCGTCAAAAATTTGTCATTTGCCAGTTGGACGAATGCCAGCCCACGCCCTGCCTATGCAGCACGACCGCGCCTCCGCGCGATCGCCGACGGCGTCCAGCCAAATCGGAACGTTCACTCGTCATGCACAACTACCATCTTGCCCTTTGCTTCGTTGGCTTCCATGATACGGTGCGCCTCGGGAACCTCGTCGAAACGGAAAACCCGCCACGGCTTTGCCGAATACTTCCCCGCCGCGATGTCAGCGGCGATCGCTTGAAGTGGCACATCCGACAGTGGGAAACCCGGTGTCCCGAACACGAAGCTGCCGAAGAACGTGAAGTCCACGCCGCTCGGCATCTGCAGCAGGGGATTGAAATCGGCAATCGGCGCCAGTCCGCCAAGCCAGCCCGCCAGACATACTTTTCCGTCACGGCGAACCATGGACAGCGAATCCAGCAGCGTGCTGTTACCGACTAGATCCAGCACCGCATCCAGTTGCTTGCGCTCCGCGATATGCTGGGAAAGATCGGGGCGTTCGATCTCACAACGGCTTACCCCAAGCGCCTTCAGTTGCTCAAAGCTCGATGTGCTGACCGTGGTGCCAATTACCGTCAACCCCGCATTCACCGCCAGGTTCACTGCGGCAAGCCCGAATGCAGACGACGCGCCGCGAATCACAATAGTCTGCCCACGCTGAATTTTCAGGTTACGGAACAGACATGTCCACGCTGTTGCGTATGACTGCGGAATGGCAGCTAGCTCCGCCCACGAAAGATCCGACTCGATCACCGCCACGTTGCTCGCCTGTACGCGTGTGTACTCCGCGTAGCTCCCATTGATCGTACGACCAAGGCCGCCCATCATTGTCGCCACTTTTGTGCCCACGGCGAACTCGCCGCCAGGGCATGATTCAACGATACCGACACACTCAATGCCGCTCACCGGTGCGGCTTCAGCCCATTCGCCGCGACGCATGTGCAACTCAGCATGGTTAATGCCGAACGCCTTGATCTTGATTACTACGGTTCCTTCCTTTGGCTCGGGCTTCGGGATTTCCTTGTATACCAAGGCTTCGAGGCCACCAAAACCTTCTAGAACAATCGCTCTCACGTCACTACTCCTAAAACACTGCCGGCAGGTAAAGCCGACTTTCGATAAACTTTTTCATCACTTGCCCCATCAGGCGGCACCGCTTCTCCACAAGCAACGCGGTATAGACGAGTCCGTCAAGACCCCGAAGTTTTTGAGCACCGTTTCGCGTATGTGGCTACTCCTTTGATTGACACCGGCTTGTGAAACCGGCCCAGGGAGTCCGCGGTCATCAAATCAGGAAATCAGAAATCGCCGCGGCAATGTCTGCGGCATGCGTCTCCAGCGCGAAGTGGCCGGTATCGAAGAAGCGGACTTCCGCAGTGGGGATGTCGCGCTTGAATGCCTCAGCCCCTGCGGGCAGGAAGAACGGATCGTTCTTTCCCCAGACTGCAAGGAACGGAGGCTTGTGGTTGCGGAAATACTGCTGGAATGCGGGATACAGCGCGACGTTGCTCTGGTAGTCGCCCAACAGGTCAAGCTGGATCTCGTCTGCCCCGGGACGGCTCAGATAGTAGTCGTCCAGCGAGTATCCGTCTGGGGATACCGACGTCGTATTGCTTACGCCGTGCGTGTACTGCCATACGGTGGTCTCCTTCGTCAGCATGACGCGAAGTGCCTCCCGATTGGCTTGAGAAGCGTCCTGCCAATAGGCCCGAATCGGGTTCCATCCGTCGCTCAATCCTTCTTCATAGGCGTTTCCGTTCTGCGAAATGATCGCGGTGATCCGTTCGGGATGCTTGAGCGCAAGCCGAAATCCCGTCGGCGCACCGTAGTCGAAGACATACACCGCGAACAGGTCGAACCCGATCACCTCGGTAAAGCGGTCGATCACGTTCGCGATGTTGTCAAACGTGTACGCGAAGGTGTCGCGGCCTGGCATGTCGGAGAGACCAAATCCCGGCAGATCCGGCGCGACGATGTGGAAGCGATCCTCCAGCCGGGGGATCAGGTCCCGGAACATGTGGCTCGAACTCGGAAAGCCATGCAGAAGCAGCAACTTGGGCGCGCCCGCCCGGCCGGATTCCCGATAGAACACCTTGAATCCGTCGACGTCGGCATGGCGATAAGCGATGGTGGACATGGTTTCCCCTCCATTGAGTTGATGACCGGTGTTGTGTAACCCGTCAGATGAATGATTACAGGTTACAAATGCATTGGTAACTTGTCAAGACGATTTTTAGCGGTTACGCTTCAGGCATCGTGGACAGATGCCTTTCGACATGGACTACCGACAGATTCCGGCGATCTTCGTCGCCGATGCGCCAGGGCTCGATTTCCTGAACTCGGTCGCGACGCCCGTTGATGAGCAGGTCGACTGGATCAGCGACGGCGAGGGGTTGTTGGCCTGGCTGGAACAGGCTGGACTCGTGCCTACCGAGGTGCTCGGAGCGATGCGGTCACAGTACACCCCTGCGGAACTGGATGAAATAGCAGCGAAGGCTCGCGGCCTGCGGGAGTGGTTCAGGGGATTTGTGCAGAAGAAAAAAGGACGCCCTCTGCTCGTCAAGGATTTGAAGGAACTCGAACCCTTGAACCGTTTGCTCGAGCGTGATGAGCAACATGGAGAAATCGTTGCCAATGCGGATTCGGGGTTAGCCATTCGTGCCAAGCGGCGTTGGAAATCACCTGAGTCGTTGCTGATGCCGATAGCCGAGGCCCTGGCAAAGCTCGTGTGCGAGGAAGATTTTAAGTACGTGAAGGCCTGTGAGGGCAAGGATTGCACGCTGACGTTCGCAGACCGCACGCGCGGGCACGCCCGCAGGTGGTGCAGCATGGCAAGTTGCGGCAACCGCGCCAAGGTTGCGGCACACCGCAAGCGGCTCAAGGAGGGGTAGACGGAAATATGGACTACATTAAGGCTATCGCATTTGACCTGTATGGGACGCTGTGCGACGTCCACAACAGTCGCTGAGCGGTGCGAGGATCTGTTCCCAGGCAACGGACTACGGACTTGCGGAGCAGGCGTTTGGCGTCACGCGAGCCTCGATCGCCTTTGTGTCGTCAAATGCATGGGATACAACAGGCGCGCGTTACTTCGGTTTTCCGACATGCTGGATCAATCGCACCGGCGTTGCCTGAGGAAATGGGGCAGAAGCCCGATTGGGAGGTGAGCGGCCTCGACGGTTTGCTGAAGTTGTTTTGACGCAGCTTTTCCGCAGTCGGTCAGGCCGCAGTGGTTGGAGATTACCTGCAGGAGTCGTGATGCTGGCATTGGAAGTAGTTCTGCTACCTGTCACCGACGTCGATCGTGCGCTAGCTTTTTATACCGAGAAGGTCGGCTTTGCGTTGGACGTCGACTACCATCCCACCGCCGAGTTCCGGGTTGTCCAACTCACTCCGCCTGGCTCCGCATGTTCCGTGCAACTGGTCCCTGCTGACTTGCCTGGCGGCGAGCGCAACCTGTACCTTGTTACGACCGACCTCGCGGCCGAACGGGCGAAGCTGATTGACCGTGGCGTCGCCGTCAGCACGGTCCGACACAAAAACCCGGTCGAAACATGGGCCGGCGGATGGAGTGAGGGTCTGGATCCCCAGCGTCGTGATTACGCCAGCTTCGCCGACTTCGCCGACGCGGACGGTAACACCTGGACTCTGCAGGAACGCGGTCACCGCGCGTCATGATCCCTTCCACTGGAACGAAAGGAGCGGAATTATGGGTCTATCGTGGCAACAAGGTCCTCTGAGCGGTTCATCGGTGGGCCGCTTCCTCACTCCCGGGCCGCTCCCAGAGCGAATGCTGTTTGTCGAGCCCCTTCGGCGGCGGCTCCGAGTCAAGTTCGCTGGCGAGTGGATGGCTGACAGCGAGGATGTACTGCTCCTTCATGAGCCCGCCCGCTACCCTGTGGCGTATTTTCCGCTTGCCGATGTCCGTCCAGGCGTGCTGATCAGCGAGAGCCGGCACACACGGCACCGCGACTTGGGCGAAACCGAATGGTTCACAGTAAGCATCGGCGACCAGCGTGCTGCTCGCGGTGCGTGGCAACATACCGACTTGGCCGACTATGCCAGCGAGCTGCGCGGTCGGGTCGCATTCGCCTGGCGGGCGATGGATGCTTTCTACGAAGAAGACGACCGCATCGTCGGGCACGCTTCCGACGCCTACCACCGCATTGACATCCGCCAAAGCTCACGCCACCTGGTTGTCAAGGATGGAGCAAGAGTCATTGCAGACACCTCGCGGCCGGTCGTGCTTTACGAGTCTGGTTTCGCGCCGCGCTGGTACGTGCCGCGCCAGGATATCGACGAGAGCACGCTGATCCCGGTCGAGGGACAGACTTTCTGTCCCTATAAGGGTCTGGCAAGTTATTACGACATCGGCGAGAACAAAAAGGCGGCGTGGTCCTACCCACGTGCATGGCCTGAGGTTGCACGCGTCTCCGACCTCGTCTCCTTCGAGCCGGACAAGGTCGATGTCTTTCTCAATGATAAGAAACTCGCCCTCGAGCCGGGTCAGTCGGTCGTGCCGCACGGGATCGACCGTGGACTGGATCCCGACGAAATCCTGGAGCCGGGAAACGGTCCGGCCCGCCCCTAGCCTGCTGATCGCAGTGCTTCGCCGGAACCTTCATGGCTGCGCATTTGAGCCGCCCGACTGCCGTCGTCGCCAGTGGACGACCCCTGCCAAGGAGTCCACTGGCGACGCCGCTAGATGTCGATCACCACGTCGTCCTGCGGCCGGGCGCAGCAGATCAGGACATTACCCGCCGCAGGCAGATCGAGTGGATCAGGATGGTAGGTGACGGACCCGGAGATCAATCCGCTCTCGCAGTTGTGACAGACGCCGGTGCGGCACGACCATCGGACGGGCACGTCACACGCCTCGGCTAGTTCCAGAATGCTCTGACAGGCTGAAGGTTTCCAGTGCGCGGCGATGCCACTGCGCGCGAACGACACCAGCGGGCCTGTGTCAGCATCGTCCTTCGGCTGATGCGGACGTCGCGTTGATACGTCCAGAACACCGGGCGTCATCGACTCACCGCCGTTGAAAATCTCAGCATAAATCTGCCCGGGTTCCACACCTCGGTCCGCGAGCGCCTCTTTCATCTCTGCCATGAAGCGAGTCGGCCCGCAAAGATATACATCCGCCCCACGCGGGACGCCGATCTCGTCGAAGACCGATTGCGACAGGTGACCGGTAGCGTCGAAATCCTCACCCCTCTTGTCGCCCCCCCCTGGGCTGCTATAGCAAACATAGCTGCGGCCGTGCACTAGCGAGAGCATGAGCCGGTGTACTTCGGCGGCAAAAGGATGCTGCTGCCGATTGCGAGCCCCATGGAGCCACAAAACCTGCCGGGTCGACCGAGCAGCCGCCAGCGCGTGCAGCATCGCCAGAACGGGTGTCGCCCCGATTCCCGCGCTGAGCAGCACAACCGGCCGGTTTCCTGGTTGCAAAGTGAAGCTTCCACGAGGCGAGCTGACATCGAGAGCATCCCCGATCCGGACATGGTCCCGCAGGTAGGTTCCGGCCGCGCCATTCGGCTCAATCTTCACACTGATTCGATAGCACTCCATCGAGAGGGGGCCCGAGAGCGAATAGCTGCGATATAGTGGTGGGTCGCCGACGGTCCGTTGAAGACGCAAGACCACGTACTGCCCGGGCAGAGCCTCGCGCAGCGCCTGACCGTCTGGACTCCGCATCGTCAGCGAGAGGACGTCCGCGGACTCCTGATCGATCCCCGCCACCGCGAGCGGCCGAAATCCTGGTGCAGCCGGATGCGCAGCGGCTGTCGGCACGAGGCCGGCGTTACCACTCGCTGGGGTAGTCGATTGACTCTGCAATAACGCCTCAAACGACGAGCGCCATCCGGGCGAAAGCGACTCGATGCGCAATGCGCGCTGGAGTCGATCGCGCGGATGAATGGGCGAGTACAGGAGCGCGTTAATCTCTGAGACGGTCATCCGCTCCTTCGCTTCTCCCACCTTCACGATTTCGTCGCCGGCGCTTACCTCACCTTCCTCCAAGACGCGGAAGTAGAACCCTGGTCGTCCGCTGGAGGTCAGCAACGCCGGCATTCTGGGTTCGTTCATGCGGATGCCGACGCGATAACAGGTAACGCGAGGCTGACTGACCTCAAATACTGCGCTGCCGATCCGGTAACGGTCGCCGATGCATACCGCATCGTCGGCCAATCCTTGGACCGTGAAATTTTCTCCAAATTGTCCATGGACGAAGTCGGTCCGCTTCAATTGCTCCTGCCAGTAGCGATACGACTCGATCTGATAGATGAACACCGCACGCTGCTCGCCGCCGTGGCCATTGAGGTCACCTTGACCGTCTCCGTCCAAATTCAACCGGTTGACTCGACAGCGACCCAGCACCGGTTCTTTCCAGATCCCGGTGCGCACAGTTCGCCCCTTCCACTCGATATCGCGCGGAAGTCCAACGTTCACGGATAGTAGGCGAGGCATATTGTTCCGCTCTTTAGACGACCAGAAGGCCTATTCGGCGTCCGCCATAGGGTATGACTTGGCGCGACGTTTGCGACAAATTAGGTGGCTGCATCCACTCCCTAGCGTTGTTGCGTGCGTCCCGGTGTGGAGACATTTGCTTGGCGGGCGTGCGCGATATGCACGTCTTCCGAGTCCGAGCAATGCCTGCAGAGTAGAAGACGATCGCCAAAACTCAACAATCTCTCCCGCTAAGTTCTGACATGTACGCGATCCAATGCTTGTGGAGCGCAGAAGTTGGCACATTCCAAGAAATGAGTGACGGCGAAAAGACGAACATCGCAACTTCGAATGAGCGGAAGGGGCCGCAGGGCGTAACAGTCATTCCCTGGGAATGGGTCGCATGGCTCAATGCAGGGCACCGGGGACGGCACCCTCAAATCAAGCTCGCGGGGCGGATCAGACGATCGGCGATGCCTTGACGCCGTCTCCGCGGATACGGTCTCCGTCCTGGAGAAGGCGCGTTCTCAGGTGATGCACCGAAAAATCGACGAAGGCGCGGGTCCGTGCTGGAAGCGTTGGCTGTGCGGCAAACATCACGCTCACGGGGATCGCTGGGAGCTCATATTCCCGCAATACGAGCTTCAGCATTTGCTTCTCCACAGCATTCGCGACTTGATGGGAAAGTACGTGCGCCAGGCCAGCCCCGCCAATTGCAGCTTCGACCGCGGCATCTGCGGTATTGACCGATATCCGTGGGCGAACCGGCACGCGCTCGGCGCGCGTCCCGTTCGACCGGAATGTCCAGGCAGGTCCGGACGGTAGAGACTCCATATCGATGCAGTCATGCATTGCCAAGTCGCCGGGCATGACAGGGCATCCACGGGCGGCGAGATATGCCGGACTTCCACATACGACCCTGTACACACTTCCGACTCGCGTCGCGACCATGTTGCTGTCTGGCAGCCTTCCGACGCGCACCGCGACGTCGATATGATCGTCGACCAGACTCAGTATTCTGTCCGATAGCACAAGGCGAACATGAATATCCGGATAGCACGCGATGAACTCCCTTACGATGGGTAAGACATGAAGGCATCCCAAAAACAAAGGGGCTGTGACAACGATGGCACCGCGCGCAATGCCATGCCCTTCCGTCGCTGACTTCTCGGCTTCTGCGATGCGGGAAAGAACCTCTTTACACGAGGCATAGTAAACAGCCCCGACGTCCGTCAGCCTCAGCGTTCGAGTTGAGCGGGAAAGGAGTTGGGCGTTGAGATAGCGTTCAAGCTCGGATACCCGTCGGCTAATCGTGGTCAGAGGGATCCCTAGCCGACGGCTCGCTTCGGAAAAACTGCCTTCATCCACAACGGAAGTTAATACCTTCATTGCTTCCAGTCTGTCCATATTTAATCTCAAGCCCTTTGTTGAATTCGTTCGCGAGGTTGGTGCCCCATTTGATGGAAAGGTAATTTTCAGAACGAAGGCTTAATCGGATAATTGGGCTCCGGTAGGATGTCGATCCATGTGCACCCGGAGTGAATAGCTTTTGCTGGTGGGACAAGATATGAGACTCATTGCTGCGATGCTTCCGCAGGTTGCCTTCCTGTTGTTTGCCGCACTGCCGTTGTCGGTGGTCGCATCTGAAGGGATGTCACGTAGCGCATCGTCCTTCGATATTCGAGAGGACGTGCTCGACCTCAGGGCCTCTGATGTGGAGATTACTCCACCGATAAAAGGTGAAACCCGCATCAGTTCCGCCTTTGGTGTCCGTATTGATCCCGTTAGCGGCGGCATTCGGGTACACACCGGCGTGGACTTGGCCGCTCGTCACGGAACGCCTGTGGTCGCGGCTGACGCGGGAACAATCGCCTTTCTCGGTGTCGACAAGCGCGGATATGGTCGGTATGTCGTCGTGCAACATGCTGCCGGCTATTCGAGTTGGTATGCCCACTTGTCTACCCTTGCAAAGGGACTGCACATTGGGACCCGTTTGTCGCCAGGGCAGTTGATAGGGGCTGTTGGCCAGTCTGGAAGAACTACGGCGCCGCACTTGCATTTCGAAGTGAGATTCAACAATCTGCCGATTGACCCCCTCCGTGTGATTCCGCGTAAATGTTGATGGATCCCATGCGCTATCCCATAGCGCGCAAAAACGGCATGGGCCGCACTTGATCCTGCCGCAAGCAACCCAGCCGCCACGCCCATGGCAACCCTGATCGCCCTTGATCGCGCAAGAACATCAACGACTCGGGATGGCTGTTCCACAGGTCGGCACATTGCAGGCGTCATGATCATTTGCGGCTTGCCGGAGAAGATCGCGGCTCGTCCTCCCCGGCTGCTACGTCAGTTGGCGGGGGGGAAATCCAGGTCCGTGTCGTTGACGCGATTGAACGTGTTTGTGAACACGGTCAGGCCGATCGTCAATGCGATGTCCGCTAGTTGCGCATCGGTGTACCCCGCGCTGCGAATCGCGGTGAATTCCTCATTGCTGATGGTCCCGCTCGTTTCCTGGATCGTTCGAACGAATTGAATCAGCGCGTCACGCTTCGCGTCGCCGGTCGACTGGCCGGCACGAATCCGGCGGACCGTTTCGGGTGACAGCCCGACCATCTTGCCAAGCATGACATGTGCGGCAACGCAGTAATCGCAACCGGTCAGCTCGCTGACTAGCAGCTTGATCGTCTCCAGGTCTTGCTTGCTAAGGCTGCCGGCTGCGAGAGCCCCTTCTGCGTTCAGTACTGCCTTAAGCGTGGCGGGCGCAATGTGACCGAGCGCTGCGAAAAGGTTTGGGACGCTACCGCCGGTCGCCCGCTTGACCTGTGCGTAAACTTCAGCGGTGGCACCAACGGCAGAATCGATTGCTGGTACGGTGATACGGCTCATGATTGACTCCTGAAGAGATCAGTTAGGTGAGGCTCTAGTGTAGGTACGCAAAATGAGCTTGCCGAGGCTTCACGAGCTCAATAGAATGCTCGAAAGTATCACTGTCACCGTCGTGGAATCATGTCCCCTTCTAAAGACTGGCTGAGCAGACTGCTCGAAATCATGACTGTCACAGGTCAGCTCGACGTCCGATGTGCGTACGGCTCGCCATGGCGCATCGTCTACGAGGACTCTCAACCGGGCGAAATTCCATACCATGTCGTGCTCAACGGCTCGGCGATACTCGAAGGGCCGTCCAGCACCGCGCCAGTCGTGCTTCAGGCGGGCGATATCGTGCTATTGCCACACGGCTCGGCACACGCGCTCCACGACGGCAGTGGCCGCCAGGCCGGACCCGCGCGCGTTCGAAGCGACGTCAACGTGACGGTCAGTGAGAATGACGGCCAGGGGGAACGGCTCGACATGCTCTGCGGCCGCTTCTTTGTCGCGCCGCCGCATGACCGGCTGGCGCGCGAGTTCCTACCGACGGCACTTGTGGTCAGAGCCTCGGCTGAGCCGGCAGGCGGCACGCGGGCGCGACTCACCAGCCTGATGGAACTGATGCGGGGCGAATCCCAGGGATTTCGCCTGGGCGGGCATGCGATGCTTAACGCGCTGTCGACGATGTTGTTTGCGCTGAGCATGCGTCTGGCGAGCGAATCGGACCAGCCCCCTACCGGTCTTCTCGGCTTGGCAGCGCACCCGCGGTTAGCGCCGGCCATTTCCGCGATCTTCAATGAGCCCGCGTTTCCGTGGACGGTGCCTGAGCTTGCACAGCGCTGCAGTATGTCACGCGCGACGTTCATGCGGCAGTTCCAGCACAGCTTCGGGCGCACCGCCCATGACTTGCTACTCGCCGTTCGCATGAGTCTGGCGGCAAACGCGCTAAAGAATCCCATGATGAAGACGGAGGCGGTTGCAGAAGCCGTCGGATATCAATCGGTCGCCGCATTCCGGCGAGCATTTACAGAGTTGCTGGGCATGACGCCCGCCCAGTGGCGTCGATCTGTCGGGGCGCCGTCGCATTCGGATGAGCGGGCAGATGATGATGGTCTTCCTTTGGACGCGTCGACTGCAGCCGGCTACGAGCCAACGGCGTAGGTGAACGGGCCAGACCCACGATTGCGCGGTCGCTACGGTTCGCGTTGAAACAGATGCGGAGCTGCTGGAAATAGAACCGCATGGCATGCGCGCGCTCGTGATCGCGGAGGCAGACCTTAGCGAAATCATCATGCGGGCGTTCATTCTTCGGCGGGTATCGGATAAACGGAAAGACTGCGCTCGCCGATTGCCTGCAGGTTTAAAGAATTATTCGATGGGGAGCATAGTCGCCGCTTCGCTATCACTGCTGCAAACATATATAAGTATCCAATCAGTCTACGCAGATCGCGGCACATTTCGCCGGATGTGAGCTTCGGCTCCTTGTGCAATTCTTGCGTCAGAAGGAAATCATCTTTCCATTTGCGCGGCATTTTTCGCGCGTTTACGGCAAAGTTATTATTTTTCTCCGTCCGTTTGTGGCGAACAAGTGGAAATCAAGAGGGCCTGCATTGAAGCAGTTGAATCATTGCGGTGAATTTTTCTCAGCACTACCTCCACATGTTCATTTATATTTCGCGGGCTGAACGCAAGAGCCCGTGCGATGACGCGCGGAATTGAAATAACAAGGACATCAAGGAATGAATCACCGTCTAGCCTTCCTGGCGGCCATGTCACTATTGCCCGTGGCGGCGCAAGCCCAAAGCAGCGTTACCCTCTATGGCGTCGTGGACGACGGCATTGAATACATCAACCACCTGCCCAGGTCTGGGGGTGGCAGCGGCACGGCGGTGCGGATGTCAGCAGGTAACCAGTCGACTTCGCGCTGGGGACTCCGCGGCCGCGAAGATCTAGGCACTGGCCTTGCCGCCGTGTTTCAACTCGAAAACGGCTTCGATGCGGACACGGGGCTTGCCAACCAGGGTGGGCGCATGTTCGGTCGGCAAGCTTATGTGGGCTTGACCAACCGCTACGGCACGCTGAGTCTTGGCCGCCACCAGAACTTACTTTACGACTTTTCCACGCCGTTCGACCCGTTGTCCGTTTCCACGCGTTACTCGCTGCTCTCGCATGACCGCTGGATGTCGAGTCGTTCAGACAACTCCATTAAATTCACAGGCGAGACCGGCGCTATTTATTACGGGGTGCTCTACAGCACGGGCTATGACAGCACCGCTGGCGGAGAGATTCCGGGCGCTTCGAAAGCCGGTCGTGAGATGAGCGGTGCGGTTGGTTACACATCCGGCCCATTCACGTCGCGATTGGTCTACGACGAATTGCGAGGCAGCACGCTGGCCCTGGACAGGAATACCGAACGACGCGCGGCCATCAGCGGCATCTATACGATTGGTGCCGCCAAGGTCTACGCGGGTTACCGCTGGTACTACGGCAACTACCAGACGAGTGAACTTCGCACGAATCTCTATTGGCTCGGCCTCCAGTACCAGGCCACCCCAAATCTTTCGGTGACCGGGGCGGCGTACTACACCGATGTGCGCAATACGGCCGCCGATCCGTTCAGTTTCGTGCTTCAGACGTCCTATGCGTTCTCCAAACGCACCGATCTGTACACGTCACTTGGGTATGTCTGGAACCGACATGGTTCGAGCCTGGGCCTGGGTGGTTTCGGGCCATCGCTAACCCGCGCACCAAACACTCTGACGACCACCGCAGAGCAGACCGTGGCTGGCCAGAGCCAACTGGGTGCCGTGGTCGGGATTCGCCACCGATTCTGACAACACACTTGTCTGGCAAAGCCCGCCTCGGCGGGCTTTGCCTTTTTGGGGGCACAACACCGGCGCCAAGGAACGAAAGAGGAACCGCCTGATACTTTTGAGCAGCCTTTTGATTCGCTTAGGCCTCAACAAGCTCGCGCGCAGAACATACAGTACAGGTCACCAACAACCTCCTTTATGGAGTCAATGATGACCAGGCATTTTCGAGGTACCAAAAATCCTCTTGGCAACGCAGTACGTCTTATGGCGGTCACTGCGGTGGCTGCGGTAAGCGCAACGACCTTCGCTGCTCAAACGGTTGAACCAGCACGCCCGCAGACGTCCTCCGTCGCGCAGCTTTTCGGCGAACCTGCGTCTTCCGGCGATGGTGCGCGAACAGTTCGCATCACTCCGCAAACGCAGGCGGTCTCGGTACACGCGGGCGAAACCGTTCGCTTCGACTTCGGATCCACGTCCGCGGCCTGGACCTTCGCAGCCCGCCCGGGAAACACGGTTGTAGAACTCGCCAGCCTCCTCCCTGACATCCCTGCCGCCAAAGGTGTGTGGGTCCACCAGAACGGCTCAAACGCATTTGCCGGTCATTAAACATTTGGCCGGACGGCCGACCGCAATGGATTTGTTCTTCCCCAAGCATTGGCAGCGCGCAGCAAGTCATGCATGTGCGATGTCAAAACGATAGCACTCAACGTTCACCATGAAACTGCTCACCAAAACGATTGTTGTAAATACCATTGCCTTAGCGCTCGGCGCGGCGACGACCGTCGCACATGCAATGCAGGGCGACTACCCCTACGAAAAAAACGCCCGCATTTCAGGAGCCTGGGGCCCTCACGCATCTGCCGGACGCAGCATTACGGATAAGCGCGATCCGTATGTCGATGGTGCGCGGTCTGTTACTGATCCACGTAACCCGTTTACCGATGGTGCGCGGTCGGTACATGAGCCGCGCAGCCCGTTCACTGACGGTGCCTAGGACGAGGTGTCTTTGGGCAACGGCTCAATGCAAAGCAAATTCGGCGTGTCTTCTGCAGAAACTCCGGAAAGACAAATGGCAGCTTCGTCGGAGTGTATCGTTTGACATCAAAACGCATGCCGCCCTGGCGACGTGTCTAAATATATAGGAAATTTAAAAAATGGACTATATTCTTAACAAGCTATCGGTTATTCTTAAGAAGGATACTGATTACCATATTGTTCGGGCATCGATGGTAATTATGTTCTTCTTCTTTGGATACCAGAAGTGGTTCCAGTATGAAGCGGAAGTTCTGATTCCGTATATCAGCAACGGCCCCCTCATCTCGTGGATGTACCCTATCTTCGGGGTTCGCGGCGCGAGCTTTTTCCTCGGTGCCGCCGAATGGACGTTCTGCGCCCTGATCCTCGCTGGCTTTTGGAACAAGAAGCTTGGAATTCTTGGTGCGCTTGGGTCCGTGGGCACGTTCGTCGCAACCGTGACGATTATTCCCTTCATGCCTGACGGGTGGGCGGACTCAGCCGGGGGATTCCCTGCAATGGTTGGTCCAGTTGCATTTCTGATGAAGGATGTGGTCCTGCTTGCTGTATCGGTCTACCTCCTCAAGGAAGATGTCTACCGGCAACTGGCGCTCAGCCAAGCTCCGCGGCGTGCCTGATCGGCTCATGGCATCAATGAGCGGCGCCGATCCGCGTGGTGGCGTCGCTCGGGGGGCTGGTTACAGGTTGGTCTCAACACCTTGACCACATGTGGCTGGAACGCCTACTGGTCCAACTCACCAAGAACTGGCCCGCCTGCCGAGTCGAACGGACGGAGGGCGAACGCATGCATGCACGTCATGCGGCGGTGGGATCCTCGCGCAAGAGCGGGATTTTGGCTGATCTCGAAGCGTTGAAGAAGACACGGCACTACCGGAGTATCCCGCGGAATCGTCATCGCAGATGATCGAATCCGATGACTTCAGTTGCCCAGTGGCAAGGCCGTGCTGCCCTGGAGCACGCATCGAATCTTTGTGTCCTACGAGCGCTTGCGCAAGTCCCGCGGGGCTGCGCAAACGCACAGCGGAAGGTGTCATCGAGTTCCTGAGGCGTGGCAATCGCGAGTATGAGGCGCGGGTGGGCCGAGAAGCGGTCGCACTATTGCCCGAAGGGTGTCCCACGCATCGATTGGGATGCTACGGCACAGCACAGCTCATTTCCGTTACTTACTTCGCGAGCGGGGAAGGTATCGCCCCAGAAGGAAAAGAGGCGATCTTTACCACCGTAGTAGCAGCAACACGAGAACTTCCCGGATATCGGTATGAGTACTGCAGTACTTAAGGACGCGCTGTATGAACGAGCCTTGGAGCTTGTCCGGACGTACCGGGCAGCCTCGGTGGTCCTTGTCCAGCGGCATCTGCACCTCAGTTGGAAGGACGCGGAGTCCCTGCTGCAGCGCATGGCTCAGGAAACGATGAGCGTACGACGGACATCCAATGGTCTATTTATCTTCATCGAAAACCTGATAGGTGAGGAGTTGCAAACGCTCCACAGCTTTGCACAAGAAGTAGTCCTGGCACTGGCCGCGGGCGAGCTCGATGCAGGGCAGCTACGCAGAGCAGCCATTCGGTACGGCCTGGCCGAAGAAGTCGCTCCTTCAGACTGCACGACAAGCTCGGCGAAAGCGCTCCGTCCGTGCGGCTATCTGCGAGAATGTGTGCAGCCGACCTTGACTCCTGCGTCACATAAATACTCTGAATAGACCGTAACCGTGTGTCGGCCGTGCGGTGTCACAGGCGCGGTCCGGTCTGCGCTGCCGCCTCTTAGAACGTGTCGGCCGGTTTCCGCGTCTGTTATGTACGGTGAAAATGGCACTAAGGCATTGATTCCACGCTACAAACGACACTTTTTGCGTACATGTTTCGGAACAGGTTTTCGGTGTGTGTCGATGAGCGACTATACTCGTGTCGTCGAGTGGGGGATGCACGGGCACCCGTTAGTTCGATTTTCCGACGTGCTGGATAAATCGTCAGGCACTATCTTCGAAGAGAGGGCCAGACGCCTGACCAAAAAGTGTATGGTTTTGAAGGATTACTGCGGCTAGTCAATATGGTCGCACCCGCGCCAGAACAGGGCTGATCCAAAAGAGATGATGGAAATGATGGAGCGGCCAGGCAAGTCAGTGACACTTTGCAAAAGTGGGGCTCCGCCGATGACGGGTCAGCGCCGTGACCAAGCCGGAACAGTTGAGAGAATTCTCGGAAGGAGGATTCACCATTCGTCATCACACTGTTGCTCGCGGCACTGAAGTTAAAGAACTCGGCGAGCGTAGCTTCGTTCCAGCCGGCCGACGCAATTTCGCCTTCTTGGATTCCGCTCGAACGGAGTCTTGCTCACTCGATGGAGCGCGCAATGCGTGAAGAAAAAACGACCGCGGATCGGCTGACCGCATTTTCAGACTCGGTGTTCGCGGTGATCGCGACCCTAATGGTGTTGGAACTCAAGGCACCGGATAACTTGGCATTCTCGGCTCTCTGGCCTCTGTGGCCCTGGGCCATTAGTTATGCGGTGAGCTACCTGTTAATCGCCATTATCTGGATCAACCACCATCACCTCATGCGGTTCGTGAGTTCTCCGACACTCGGGTTGATATGGATTAACTTCATTCATCTGTTCATGGTCTCGTTCCTGCCCTTTGCGACTGCATGGGTTGCGCGCACCGGTCTCGCTTCGTCCCCTGTAGTACTTTACGCAGGTCTATTTGTATGCATCGAAATTGCCTATATCGTCTTTGAGAACCAAGTATTGGCAGCCCGTGTTAGCGCCACGCAGGCATCCGGAATCATTCGGCGGTTGGCGAGTCGCCGATCACTGATTGTTCTCGCGGGCTTTATTAGCGCCATGCTGGTTGCGCTCGTCGCACCGCGCCTCGGCTTCGGCCTTATATGCGGAGCACTGATCCTCCACGTGCGGCCAGATTCTTATGGCGGTAAATGATGCTTATGCCGGGACCGCTACTGACATGCTTCCCGGAACTCAGACGAATTCGACAAGTCCCCTTTGGTCTGCTCGTCGAGACCTTGCACCATTCGCGCCAGCAGAAGATCCGTTCCAGGTCCTCGTCGCCGCGGAGCGCGCGGTGCACATCGAAGTCGCTAGGCGGCACCTTGCCAAAGCGCGTATTAAAATCCGCGTTGTAGACCGGCGTAAGGCGTTGGCCGCCTCCATCGAGTTGCTCCCGCGCAGTCGCAGTCCCTACACCAGGCGGTCCTGCAGCGTGCCGTTCATCCGCTCGACACAGCCCTTCTCAAAAGCAGTCAACTACACGTGATCTGACCGGTGGGATGCAATCGTTCCGGGTTACTCATCCCTTCCATCCGCTCTTCGGGCGGGAATTCGCGCTGCTGGAATGGCGCAATGCGTGGGGCGAGGACCGCATCTATTTCTACGACGAAATGGGCAACCTCAGACGCATGCCGGCGGCCTGGACGAGCGCAGCGGCGCCAAACGTATTCGAGGTAACGTCGGCTGGACGATCGCATTTCCGGGTAGAGGACCTGTTGCAACTTGTCGCGCTGATTGCCCGACAGCGGGAGGCTAAGCGATCTGGAAGGCCGCAAGCGCGCAAGCGCAAGGTGTCAAGGGAATGATGCCGCTTGCGTAAAGATATTTATGCCATTCAGTATCCCGAGAATCTACCTATCCATGGGCGCCATGACCAATGACGCGGCTGATTAGTCAGCGACTGCGGGCATTCTCTACTTTTTT